>JBBSBO010000178.1:0-5995 GCA_038251215.1 Caldilineales bacterium | reverse complement strand
CGCGGGCCGAATTCGCCCGGCAGCGTCAACAAGGTACGTTCGGCCGCGCCCTCGGCGGTGCAGAAGCCGGCGAGACGCGTCTGCTCGCCCTGCTGCACAACCACCGGCGCGCCCGCGATGCGCGTAACGCTCGCGGGCAGCAGACCCTGGTCGCCCGCTTCTTCCACCCACGCGCGGCGGAAGTAATCGCCGCCCTCGCGACAGGCAAGGTCGGGCGGGCAATCGGGCCGCGCCAGCGCGTCTGCCGGAGGAATGAAAGCCCACTCCGTGGCCGGCGCGGACGGGCTGGGCGCGCCCAACTCCTGGAGCAGTTCCGGCTGCGCCAGCACGGCCTCCATAAAGTCATGCCAGATCGGCGCGGCGCCTGTGATGCCGCTTGCGTTACGCATTGGTTGTCCGTCGCTGTTGCCGGCCCATACGCCTGCCACCAAATATCGAGTATATCCGACCGTCCAATTATCCCGCCAATCCGTGGTCGTGCCCGTCTTGACTGCGGCGGGACGGCTCAACGCCAGCGGCGAGTTCTCGCCGAAAGCGGGCGTTCTGGCGCGGTTGTCGCTCAGGATATCCGTCACCAGGAAGGCGGTGTCGGCGCTTAGCACCGGTGTCGCCTCACCATCCGTCCGCTCTTCCAATATACGCCCCTGGCTGTCGCGAAGTGACACCAGATATTGCGGCGGCACAAATTGCCCGGCGTTTGCCAGTGTGTGATAGGCGTTCACGAGGTCGATCAGCGTCACCTCGCCGCCCCCCAGCGTCAGGCTTAGGCCGTACCAGTTGCTCGGCTGATCCAGGCTGACCACGCCCATGGCGCGCGCCGTGTCCAACATACGCTCCACGCCCAGCGCGTCCAGCAGCTTGACCGTGGGAATGTTAAGGCTGTTCGCCAGCGCGGCGCGCACCGTCACCGGGCCGCGAAAAGTCTCGTCGTAGTTCTGCGGACGGTACGTCAGCGCTTCGCCGCTCAGTCCGCTGACGCCGCCCATCGCCTGCGGCAGCCCGACCGTGTACGTCACGGGCACATCCCATAATACGCTGGCGGGACTGACGAGGTTATCCTCCATCGCGGCGGCATAGAGGATCGGCTTGATGGCGCTGCCGGGCTGGCGCCGGCTCAGCGCCACATTGACCTGCCCGGCGATGGCGTCGTCCGTAAAGTCGGCGCTGCCCACCATCGCCAAGACCTCCGCCGTGCCCGGCTTGAGCGCCACCAGCGCGGCGTTGCTCAGGTCATACACCGGCTGCAACTCGGCTACCTTGTCCGCCACCACCTGCTGCGCCAACCGCTGCATGTCCAGATCGAGCGTCGTATAGATCTGAAAGCCGGCGCGGCGCACATAGTCTTCGCCCAGTTCGCTTTCCATCTGCTCGATCACATATTGCGTGAAGTGAGGGACCAGGTTGGGCGCCAGCCCTTTGTCGCCCGCCAGTTCCAGGGGCTCATCGAAGAGTGCGTCGGCCTCGGCCTGGGTCAGATAGCCGTGACGCACCATCATGTCGAGTACGGTGCGTTGGCGCGCCTTGGCCGCGTCGAAATCGTCGTAGGGGTTGAGATAGGCCGGCTGCTGCGGGATGCCCGCCAGCAGCGCGGCTTCAGCCTGCGTCAACTCCGCGGCGGGCTTGCCGAAATAGACCTGCGCGGCGGCCTCCGGCCCATAGGCCAATTGGCCGTAGTTGAGCAGGTTGAGGTACATCTCCAGCAGCTCGTCCTTGCTGTAGAGGTCGGTTAGCTCTTGCGCCAGGCCAGCCTCCAGCACCTTGCGGTCCACCGACTGGTCGTAGCGCTGGTCCACGCCCAGGAAAAGGTTGCGCGCCAGTTGCATGGTGATCGTGCTGGCGCCGGAGACGACCTCGCCTTCCTGCAAGTTTTGCAGCGCCGCCCCAGCGATGCGCGCGGGATCTATGCCCGTGTTAGTGAAAAACGTCACATCCTCCACCGCCACGGTCGCGTCGATCAGGTTTTGCGAAACCTTATCCAAGCTCACCCACACGCGGCGGCCCTCGCCGAAAGTCTCCGCCAACAGGCGGCCCTTGCGGTCATAGAGGCGCGTGGTCTGGAAGATGCGGGGCAGGGGACCCGGCTGGTACTGGCGCATGTACGCCTCGGCCGCGGACATGGGGTCGGCGGCCTTGCGCGGCCCGATCAGCTCCGCTCGCCCGCCGAAGAGATTCAGGTTGGCGCAACCGGCCAAGAGCAACAACGCCAAGCCCAGCGCGATTCCAAGCATGGCGCCGCGCCACAGCGGCGCGTTCTGATTCTTACCGACAATGAATCCGTGCGGCAATCGGGTTTTTCTCATTGGTTACAGGCTCTCAGTACGGACGGACAGACCAGTTGTACAGACTAGCTGGGATCAGCGTAGCTCCTCGTTCCCTCTGTCCACTCCAACGCACAGGAGAGGACAATTGTTTCATCGCCCAAGCAAAAACCGGCTGCCGTCAGGCAATCGACGGCAACCGGTCTCAATTGAGCGAAATATAAAACGTGGATGAACACGGATTGAGCGGATTCCCGCTGATGGAAACTACGCGTCCCCTCTCTGCCTTTGTTTTTTCTCTGTGCCCCTCTGTGTCCTTTGTGGCGGATTTAGTCGGCGCCGGTCCAGATCACATAGTGGCAGCCCAGGTCTGTCACACCGCCCTGCTTGTGCGGCACACTGGCGGTAGATGCGCCGTTGGCGCCATAGATCGAAACGGAAATCGTTTGCGGGCTATCGTCTATGATGGGGAAGCGGAAGGAGCCATAGCCCGGCATCTGGTCGCTGGTGACGGTCTCCTGCCGATTGCCCTGCGCGTCTTGATAGACCACGCGCACGCCCGCCACGGCCTGGCCTTGTCCGTTGGACACCTGGCCCATCACGAAGTTGCCGCCGCAGTTGCGGTCATGCGCCACGCCCAACAGGTTGTAGCTGCTGGAGGCTGCGGCGTTCGGCGGCGTAGCTGCGGCAAGATAGGCGGCGGCGGTGGGCTGTTCGGCGGGCTGATCCTCGTCGCTCGCCAGCGCATCAGTAAAGCCACCCACGCTCACCGCCAGCACGGCATCGCCGAACATGCGGCGCGCAATCTGCTCGGCCTGATCGCACGGGCCGAGATAGAGGGGCCGGCTGTTGCGGCTGCTCCAGCGAAGCGCCTCACTTTGTTCCTGGCGCACGCGCTTGGCATATTCGCTGTCGCCCTCGAAGCGCGCATCCTCCTCGGCCTGCCGCCAGGGCAGGCTGCGCCCAATGCCTGCGGGCATGCGCAACAAGAGGCGCGGCTCGTCGCCGCCCTCGCCGCACGCGCCCACGGCCTGGCTGCCTCGGCCGCGGTCTACAAAGAGCGTGCGCACCGTGCCATCTGCCGCGCTGTCGCCGGTGACGCCCATCTTTTCGGTCAGCGCCAGCCATTCATCCGAGAAATATTCTTCCTGCGGGCAGCGCACGCCGACGGGGCATTGGAGGCTGATCTTCTTTACGGACGCCGGCGGGATGAATTCCCACTGCGCCGCGTCGTCCGGTGCGTTGAGGATTGCCAGCAACTCCGGCTCTGCCAACACGGCCTCCATAAAGGCATGCCAGATCGGCGCCGCGCCGGTGACGCCGCTGGCATGGCGCATGGGTCGCCCGTCGCTGTTGCCCGCCCACACGCCCGCCACCAGATAGCGGGTATAGCCCATCGTCCAATTATCGCGGAAGTCGGTGGTCGTGCCGGTTTTGGCGGCGGCGGGCCGGCTCAACTTGAGCGCGCTGTTCTCGCCGAAGGCGGGCGTGCGCGCCTCATTGTCGCTCAGGATGCTCGTCACCAAAAACGCAGTCGCCGGCGAAACCACCTCCACGGAGGGCGCAACCTCGATCTCGGGGTGATGGATGCCGTCGGAGGCCGTGACAAAACGGATCGCGCGCGGGGCGATATACTGCCCTTGGTTCGCCAGCGTGTGGAAAGCCGTCGTCAGGTCCAGCAAGGTCACCTCGCCGCCGCCCAGAGTAAGGCTGAGACCGTACCAGTTGGTATCGCGTGTGAGGCTGGTGATGCCCAACTCGCGGCTCTTCTCCAACATGCGCGCCACGCCCACCGCGTCCAGCAGTTTGACGGCGGGGATGTTGTAGCTGTTGGCGAGAGTCGTGCGCACGGTCGACGGCCCATGAAACTGTTCATCATAATTGAGCGGGCGGTATTGTTCGGTCTCGGACAGCTTGTACGTGGCGGGAACGTCCCAGATCACCGTGGCGGGGCTGACCAGGTTATCATCGATGGCTGTGGCGTAGAGCATGGGCTTGATGGCGCTGCCCGGCTGGCGTTTGCGCGTCGCCACGTTCACCTGCCCGTCAATCTCCAGATTATTGAAATCGGCGCTGCCCACCATCGTCAGGATTTCCGCTGTGCCGGGCTTAAGCGCGACCAGCGCGGCGTTGCTCAGGTCGAACTGCGGCTTGAGGATCTCCACCTGCTCCGCCACGAGGGTCTCGGCACGCGCTTGCAGGCGCAGGTCGAGCGTGGTGATGATCTGCAGGCCCATGCGCGCCACGTTTTGCCCAGGGAAGCGCCGCCCCGCCTCTTCGGTCACATACTGCACAAAATGAGGGGCCAAGACCTGGGGCTGGCCCTGTTGCGGGTTCAAGCTCACAGCCTCAGCCAGCACCGCCGCCGCTTGCGCCTCGCTCAGGTAGCCGTGGCGCACCATCAACGAGAGCACCGTGCGCTGTCGCCCTTTCACCTCGTCAAAGTTGATGAACATGTCATAGCCGCCGGGCTTCTGCGGCGTGCCCGCCAGCAAGCTCGCCTCGGCCAAAGTCAGGTCGGCGGCGGATTTGCCAAAGAAGACCTGTGATGCGGCTTCCGCGCCATAGGCGAGGCGACCGAAGTGGACCAGGTTCAGGTACATCTCCAAGATTTCGTCTTTGGTATAGAGCGCCGAGAGGTCCTGCGCCAACATGGCCTCGAAGAGCTTACGCTCCATGGTCTGGTCGAAGCGATCTTCGGGCGGGAAGAAGAGACGCCGCGCCAACTGCATGGTGATCGTGCTGGCCCCGGAGACGACCTCGCCCGCCTCGGCGTTCTGCATAAAGGCGCCCACGACGCGGCGCACGTCCACGCCCGGGTTGACGAAGAAGGTGGCGTCCTCGGTGGCGATGATGGCGTCGATCAGGTGAGGAGAAATTTGATCCAGCGGAACCCACGTGCGCAGGCCCTCGTCGAAGATCTCCGCCAGGCGCACGTTGTTGCGGTCATAGATCACGGTCGTCTGAAAGACGCGCGGCAAGGGGCCGGGCTGATAGCGGCTGAGGTAGGCCTCCGCCACGGCGAGAGGCGGTCCCGGAAGGCGCGGCGCCAGCGCGTAGCGAGCGTGATACTCGGCCACATAGCGGTCGTAGTTTTGCGTCAGGTCGGTGACCTGATCGGTGGCGAGCACGCTCTCGATCTGGGCCGCCGCTTCGTAGGCAGCGCGGGGCACCTTCACTTCAATTCCGCCTTGGAGCAAGCTCTCCAGCATGGCGGCAAAATCCACCGGCTGGCTCGGCGATGGCGCCTCGACATCGCTTTGAAGAAGCTGTCCCAAATCGGCGGCAAGATCGTCTACCGGAAGCCCCGCTAGTACTTCAAGGTCGCTTTGGAGCAAGTCCTCCATACCGACGAGATCCGCCGGTCGGCGCGGCGCCGTCGTTTCAATGTCGCTGTGCAGCAAGCTCTCCACCCTGGCAGCGAGATCGACGGCCTGGCGCGGCGGCGTTACGCCGACGACCGTGCATCCGCTTGCCAAGAACGCGAACAATGCCAGCAAAGCCGGTAGGAATACGATTGACCCAATGCGCTTCACCGGAACATCTCCCTTGCCTTGAATTTCTGCGTTAAATTTCTGTGTTGACTGGTACGGGTGCATCCTCGACTTTTGCGGAGCGCAGCGCCGGTTGATTTCCGGCCGGTGAATTTCTTAACAGCTTATCACTCTTAACGGATCATAGCCGAGAAAGGTTATCACTCTTAACGGATCATAGCCGAGAAAGGTTCGATCGCCTGT
>JBBSBO010000177.1:0-6032 GCA_038251215.1 Caldilineales bacterium | reverse complement strand
CCCTTCAAGTGGACCTATTCTGGTAAGGCCCTATCTGTTTAGTTATTCATGCCGTTGTGTACTAGCTGTCGCGGCGCTCTACCTCGCCGGCGCGTAGCCTGCCAGCTTTTCCGCCAGCACATGCACCGGCGGCTCGGTGAGCACCGCGCCGTCGGGGAAGACGATCGTGGGCACGCTGCGGTAGCCGCGGTTGAGTTGCATCACCTTCTCGGTCGCTTCTTCGCTGTGACCGATATCCACCTCTTGGTAGTTCACCTGCATCGAATTCATTACCTGTTTGGCCCGCCAACAGGCAGGGCACCACTTGGTCGTGTACATCAAAATCTGAGCATCGTGTGCGGCGTAATCGGCCATGAACTCTTTGATCCTTGTCGACGGCTGCGACGATTTGTTCTAGCTGCAGCAAATTAAGTGGCGCGTGTCATTGCGGCAGACAATATACCAAAAAGAAGTGCGCCGCCGTAGCGACGCACCCACTTGCTTCAATTCTTCGAACCGAGACCGCGATATTGCTACGCAGCAGGCCGGATATTCTGGTTGACGTGGAAGATATTCTCGGGGTCGTACTTGGCTTTGATGCGCGCCAGGCGTTCATAGTGATCGCCATATGAAGCCTTGACGCGATCCTGGCCCTCGTCGGCCATCATAAAGTTGACATAGGCGCCCTCAGCCGCGTACGGATGAATGGCGTCCCAGTAATCGCGCGTCCAGGAGATGATGCGCTCATTATTGGCCGGATCAGGGTCTACGCCCACGATGACCATGCCCCACTTGGCGTCACGATGGGCCCACGCGGTGGCGTCGTGTCCGATGCGGCTGGCTGCGCCGTCGATGGGATAGAGGTGCATGGAAGATTGCGGAGTCGGCATCGTTCTTCCGTATTTTATGTGTGCGTTGATAGCGGCCTCGGGTATCTCTTTAACGAAGTCAGCTTTCCAGTACCATTGATGACCGGCGGGGAAAAACGGGTCGAACATGCTTTGTAAAGCGGGCACGGGCATCGGCCCAACGTGCTCAAAGGCGATGGGCGCGGCTGCGCGCGCCACGTCTAGCGCTGCCTCCGCCTGTGCCTGCGAGCCTGTGCATGCCCACATCAGGCCGCACATCTTTTTGCCGTGTAGCGGCTCTGGGAAGGGCGGGCCCGGAACGGTCATAAACATAAAAAAGGCGCTGATCGTCTCCGGCTGCTCCCCAATCCAATCCGCATACCAGCGCAGCACGGCGGGGGCGTCGTCCATCTCCCACAACATCGGACCTGCAATCAGGGTGCTGACCTCGTGCAGCCGGAAGAGAAAAGAGGTGACGACGCCAAAGTTGCCGCCGCCGCCACGGATCGCCCAAAAAAGGTCGGGGTGACTGGATTCATTGACGGTGACGAAGCTGCCGTCCGCCAATACCATATCCGCCTCCAGTAAACTGTCGATGGTCAGGCCATACCTGCGCGTCAGATGGCCCATGCCGCCGCCGAGCGTCAGGCCGCCAACGCCCGTTGTAGAGATGATGCCGGACGGCACAGCCAGCCCAAACGCATGGGTTGCCGCGTCCACATCGCCCCACAGCGAGCCGCCGCCCACGCGCGCGGTCTTGGCCGTCGGATCCACGCGCACATAGCGGATACCGGATAAATCGATGACCAGACCGTCGTCGACCGTGCCCAAACCGCCGCCATTGTGTCCGCCGCTACGCACCGCAATGTCCAACCCTTGCTCGCGGGCGAAATTGACGGCGCGAATCACGTCGGCGGCATTGGCGCATTGGGCGATGACGGCAGGATACTTGTCGATCATGGCGTTGTAGACCGCACGCGCCTGATTATAACCTTCGTCCTCACGCCGAATAACCGACCCGCGCTGCACCTCTACAAATTCCATCATGCTCGTCATATTGCTGTACTCCTTTGTGTGAATATACTGCCTTTCGCTTTGTGCATCCTACGGCGGCACACTCCTCAATTATTCGTGACTTTGCGCGACAACGAGAGGGCGCGATACAGGTTTGCGAACGGAATAGAGTCAGCAAGCCACCTCGGAGGGTAGCGCATTACATCTAGGCGGGGGAGGCTTGTGGCGCTTGTTATCGCGATGTGCGATGCAAGAGGAGATGTGTGTGCGAAGAAGTAGAATGCGTTCGCGATTATACTACCCTTGTCAACATTGCTCTAAGATTCACAAAATATCAGTCGCGGAACAAGACGCGCAGACTCCAATTAGGTTTACTTGGGAGCTATACAGTCTATTCTCCTTATCCGTGGCGGCGCGGGCGCGCACCCGCCCCGGCTTGACTTTTGCCCTACATCGGCTAAAGTGAATTGGACGGATTTCCTCTCTCCACCGTTGTGAAAGGCCTGTTGATGACCGCTCTCTTGACCGCCTCGCGCACAACCCTCACCCCCGCCGACATGCGTCCCGCCCTGGCCGAAAGCCAGGACCTCGTAGACGAGCTGCGCCGCGCCGTGGCGGGCGAAGTCCGCTTTGACGGCTACTCGCGCATGTTGTACAGCACCGACGCCAGCCTCTACCAGGTCCAGCCGATCGGCGTGGTCATCCCGCGCACGGTTGACGACGTACAGGCTACCGTCGAGATCGCAGCGCGGCGCAAGCTGCCCATCCTGGCGCGCGGCGGCGGCAGCTCGCTCGCCGGTCAGGCCGTAGGCGCGGCGATTGTGCTCGACTTCAGCAAATATATGGATGCCATCCTGCAGATCGATGCCGAGGCGCGCCGCGTGCGCGTGCAGCCGGGCATCACCGTCTCCGCGCTCAACAACGCCCTCGCTGCGCACAAGCTCATGCTTGGTCCGGACCCCGCCAGCGCCGACCGCGCCACTGTGGGCGGCAGCGTCGCCAACAACGCCACCGGCAGCCACAGCATCCTCTACGGCATGTTGGCCGATGTCGTGCAGGAGACCGGCGCCATCCTCGCCGACGGCTCGACCGTGCGCTTCGGTCCCGTCGACCCCGCCGACCTGCCCGCGCTGGCGCGCCTGGAGGGGCTGCAAGGGCAGATCTACGCCCGCGTGCCCGCCATTGTGCAGGGCGCGCTGGACGAGATCTTGCAGCGCTGGCCCAAGCACTGGCGGCGCACCTCCGGCTACAGCCTGGACCGGCTTGCCGCGGCCCTGCTGCCGGCGGAGGAACGGCCGCGCCTCAGCTTTGACTCGCGCTTCCGCCCGCCTGCCAGCGACCCCAGCAAGATTGACCGCTTCAACCTGGCGCAGTTGCTCACGGGCAGCGAGGGCACGCTGGCGGTGATGACCGACATCACGCTTGGCCTGGAGCCGCGGCCCACGCGCACCGCGCTGGCGGTGATTCACTTCGACGACGTGGTGGAAGCATGCACCGCCATCGTCGATATTCTCGAAACTGAGCCGAGCGCCTCGGAGCTGCTCGACAAGCAGCTGCTCGACCTGGCGCGTGCCCAGCCGGAGTGGGCCAAGCGGCTGCACTTTGTGCAGGGCGACCCCGCCGCCGTGCTCATCACCGAGTATTACGGCGAGAGCGAGCAGGAACTGATCGCCAAGCTCGACCGGCTGCAAAATCATTTGGCGCTGCGCGGCTGGCGCGGGGCGGTCGTGCGCGTGATGGACCCGGCCCGCCAGCGCGAGGTGTGGACCGTACGCAAGGCCGGCCTCAACATCCTCATGAGCCGCCGCGGCGACTACAAGCCCATCCCCGCCATCGAGGATGTCAGCGTGCCCGCCGAGCGCTTGGCGGACTACATCGGCCAGATCTTGGCCTTCTGCCGTGAGGAGGGCGACATCCCGGCGGTGGCGGTGTATGCGCACGCTTCGGCGGGCTGCCTGCACGTGCGCCCGCTGATCAACCCCAAGACCGCGCGCGGCGTGGAGCTGATGCAGCGCGTCGAGGAGCGCGCCTGTGACCTTGCCCTGACCTATGGCGGGGCCATGAGCGGTGAGCACGGCGACGGCCTGGCGCGCAGCAGCTACAACCCCAAGCTCTTCGGCCCGGCGCTCTATGCCGCACTGCAAGAGGTCAAGGCCGCCTTCGACCCCGCCAACCTGATGAACCCCGGCAAGATCGTCAACGCTCCGTCGCCGGCCGATAACCTGCGCTATGGCCCCGCGTATACCACGATTGAACTGGAGACGGTCTTCAACTGGGAGTCCGACGGCAGCTATGCCCAGGCCATTGAGATGTGCAACGGCGCCGGCGTCTGCCGCAAGCTGGACATCGGCACGATGTGCCCCAGCTTCATGGCGACGAAGGACGAACGCGAGTCCACGCGCGCCCGCGCCAACGCCCTGCGCAACGTACTCGCCGGGCGCATCCCGCGCGAGGAGTTGTTCGCGCCCGAGATCTACGAGATTATGCACCTGTGCCTGGGCTGCAAGGCGTGCAAGACCGAATGCCCCTCCGCCGTCGACATGGCGAAGATCAAATCCGAGTATCTGGTGCATTACTTCCATGCCCACGGCGTGCCGCTCTTCAACCGCATGATGGGCTGGCTGCCGGTGATCGACGAGTGGATGTTCAAGCTGGCGCCCTCGGCCTTTATGCCGCTGGTCAACTGGGGGCTGAGCACGCCGGTCGCCAAGGCCGCCATGTCGCAGATCGGGGTACACCCGGAGCGGACCATGCCGCGTTATGCCGACGAATCGTTCGAGACGTGGTTCCACCGCCGCGCGGCCAACCATCGCCAGGTTCCCGTGACCAAGTACTGGCCCAACGGCCCTGTCATGATCTTCCACGACACCTGGGTCAACTACAACGAAACGCGCATCGGCATGGCGATGGTGCGCCTGCTGGAGGCGGCGGGTTACGAGGTCTTCCTCACCGAAGGGCGCAAGTGCTGCGGCAGGCCGTTGATCACCGGCGGGCATGCAGACAAGGCCAAGCCGTGGATCGACCACAACGTGGCGCTGCTGGCGCCGATGGCGCAGCGCGGCATCCCCATCTTGGGTGTGGAGCCGAGCTGTATCCTCACGCTGCGCGACGAGTACCTGACGCTGGCAGCCGACGCCGAGCGCGCCCGCATTGTGGCGAGCCAGGCCTTTACCTTCGACGAGTTCGTGGCGCGCGAGGTGGAAGCCGGGCGCTTCCAGCCGCTGTGGAAGCGGGAGCCGGCCGCGGCGCTGCTGCACGGTCACTGCCATCACAAGGCGCTGGTGGGCAATAACCCGACGCTCACGGCGCTGAAAGCGGCGGGCTATGAGGTGGAGGTGATCGCCAGCGGCTGCTGCGGCATGGCGGGCGATTTCGGCTATGAGAAGGAGAATTTCGAGTTGAGCCGCAAGATTGGCGAGGAGCGGCTGTTCACCGCCGTGCGCGCCGCCTCGCCCGACACGGTGATCGTCGCCAGCGGCACCAGCTGCCGCCACCAGATCGACCAGTTCACGGGGCGGATGCCGCTGCACCTCGCCGAGGCGCTGGCGGAACGGTTAGCCCTGTAAGATTGGACAATCGATGAGCCAAAAGGAGCGCGCGCCATGACTCGCTCAAACCGCACTCGCGCGATCGCCGGTGCAAATGACCATCTGATCCAGCGCTATTCTGTGCTGGGCGCGATTGTGCTGTGTACGCTGATCAGCGGGCTGCTGGGCGACTCCCTGCTCGGCGTGCGCCAGATCGAGCGGGGCGGGACGATCCCCAACGGCTGGCGCTGGCTGCTGGGCGACGCGACGCAGACCTTTCGCACCGAAACGATTGCGCTGCTGGCAGGCGTGATCTTGCTGGGTTTTGCGCTGGGCGGGGCGTGGTTTTTGGCGGGCGCCGGCTGGCGTTGGCTGCGCCGCCGCTTCTAGCGGACAATTCTAGCAGACAACCTAGCAGACAAACTGTAAGGCGCTACTTTGCCATGATCTCCAGGATCGCCGGGCCGTAGGTCTTGGCCTTCCACGGGCCGATCTCGCGGATCTCCAGGAGTTCACTGGCGCCACGCGGGCGGCGCTTGGCGATCTCCAGCAGGATGCCATTGGCAAAGATGATCTCCGGGGCCACGCCGCGCGCCTCGGCGGTGCGCGTGCGCCAACGCCGCAGCGTGTCGTAGCGGGTCAATACGTCGCGCTCCAGTAACTG
>JBBSBO010000176.1:0-6038 GCA_038251215.1 Caldilineales bacterium | reverse complement strand
TCATCCTCGCCTGGCACGGCGTGGTCATGGCCGGGCGCACGCTGGACGACGCCTACGACACGCTCGAACGCCTGGAGTGGAGCGCGCAGACCACCCTGCTGGCGGAAGCCGCCGGCTGGCCCATCGGCCCTGTGTAAAGAATAGAACGCTGATTTAGCGGATTGGGCGGATGCACGCGGATTTTTCACTGTTTGCTTGATCTGTTTGATCCGCGAAAATCCGCTACATCCGTGTCATCCGCGTTCTATCCTTTTCGTTTGAGTTGACTTTGCCGGACTTTGAAAGCGGCGCGGCATGATCCTGACCGTCACCCCTAACCCTACGATTGACCGCGTGCTCTTTGTGCGCGACTTCGCCATGCAGGACTTGGTGCGCGCGGAGAGCGAGACGGTCGCGCCCAGCGGCAAGGGCATCGACGTCTCCGCCATTTTGCACGCCTTCGACGTGGACACGCTGGCCCTGGGCCTCAGCGCCGGGCATACCGGCGAGCAGTTGGCCCTGCTGTTGGATGATCTGGGCGTGCCCTATGCGTTCGTACAGGCCGAGGGCTACACACGCGTCGCCGCGCTGATCACCGACAAGGTGCAGGGCCGGCAGTCCACCGTCATCGCGCACACGCTGCGCGCCACGCCCGCGCACCTGGAGAGCCTGCTCGAGCTGGCGGCGGAGAACTTGCCGCGCTGTTGGGGCATGGTCTGCGCGGGCAGCCTGCCGCCCGGCATGCCCCTCGACGCCTACCCGCGGCTATTGGACCTGGCGCGCATGCATGGGGTCGTCACGCTGCTGGACAGCTCCGGCGAGAGCCTGCGCCGCAGCGTCGCCGCCCGGCCCGACATCCTCAAGATCAACCTCAGCGAACTGGCCGCGCTGGCGCCGGACGTCGCCGCCGTCTGGGACACGACGGCGGATCGCAGCACGATACTCGCCCATGCCGTCCGTCTGGCGGATGCGATGGCAGTGTACCAAGGCGAGTGGGCCGCCCAAGCGCTGATCGTCACGCTGGGCAAGCAGGGCGCCGTGGCCGTGACGGAGACGGGGGGCTGGTTCGCGCCCGCGCTGGAAGCGCCGGTCGTCAGCCCGGCGGGCGCGGGCGATGCCATGAGCGCCGGCCTGATGCTGGCCCGCTACTGGAAGGATAGCTGGCCCCATGCGCTGATGCTGGGCACGGCGATGGCCGCGGTCGTCGTCGGCAACGCAGGCACGTGCGAGTGCCGGCCGCACCAGGTGAATACCATTTTGTCGCAGGTAAAGGTCTTCCAGATATGAAGCCGAGGGCAAGGCAAGCGCCGATTCAAATCTGCGCCTGATATACGAAGCGCGCTGAAGCGCGTTGAGCGACGCAGCAACCCAACAGGCTTCCAGCCTGTTTCGTGTATCAGCGTGTGGCTTGAGCCACATGCCGCAAGCCACTTTGAGTTTAAGCAACGATAAGCGAGCGGAGGAATCGTCAGATGAGCAGCCATCAAGCAGCCTACGATGTGTTGGCGGACAGCCTGACCGCACAGGGCATCGACGTCGAGCAGGTCAAGAGCGCCATCAAGCAGCACAAGATCTAGACGCCCAGCTGGGGCTATGCCAACAGCGGCACGCGCTTCAAGGCCTTCCCCTGGCCCGGCGCGGCCGTGACCACGCGCCAGAAGATGGACGACGCCGCCATGGTCAACAAGATGACCGGCGCCGCGCCCACCGTCGCCATCCACATCCCCTGGGACAAACCGGAGGACGGCGACTACGCGGCCATGCGCCAATATGCCGAAGCGCAGGGCGTGCGCATCGGCGCCGTCAACCCCAATGTCTTCCAGGACAACGAGTACCGCCTCGGCTCGTTGGGCAACCCCGATCCCGGCATCCAGGAGCAGGCCCTCGACCACATCCTCGAGTGCTGCGAGATTATGCGCAAGACCGACAGCGACGACCTCAGCTTGTGGTTTGCCGACGGCACCAACTTCGCCGGGCAGGACAGCCTGCGCGAGCGCAAGCAGCGCTTCGAGCATGGCCTCGCCGCCGTCTACGACCACCTGCCCGCAGGCGGGCGCATGTTGATCGAGTACAAGTTCTTCGAGCCGGCCTTCTATTCCACCGATGTGCCCGACTGGGGCACGGCCTATGCCTGGTCCCTCAAGCTGGGCGAGCAGGCGCAGGTGTTGGTGGACCTGGGCCATCACGCGCAGGGCGTCAACATCGAGCAGATCGTGACCTTCCTGCTCGACGAGGACAAGCTGGGCGGCTTCCACTTCAACAATCGCAAGTATGCCGACGACGACCTGATCGTGGGCAGCGTCAACCCCTATGAGCTGTTCTTGATCTACAACGAGCTGGTCACCGCCGAGCAGAGCCGGGACGCCGCCCTCGCCGCCGCGGCGCACAACATTGCCTATATGATCGACCAGGCGCACAGCATCGAAGGCAAGCTCGCCCCCATGATCCTGTCGGTGATGAACTGCCAGGAAGCCTACGCCAAGGCGCAGCTCGTGCCGCGCGCCGAGCTGGACGAGGCGCGCCACGCCGGCGATGTCCTGCGCGCGCACGCGCTGCTCAACAGCGCCTACAAGACAGATGTGCGCCCGCTGCTGGCGCAGGTGCGCGCGGAGATCGGCGCGCCCGTCGACCCGCTGGCGGCCTACTGGGCGAGCGGCTACGAGGAGAAGATCCGCGCCGAGCGTGGCATCCACGCCTCCAGCGGCGGCTTCCAGTAGAGCCGGCTCGTAGTAACGACGTGATTTCTTAACTTGCACGCGGCAACCAGGAGGAATCCATGAGCGTCACCCCAGCCATTGCGCAGCTGGAAGAACAACTCAGCGACTTCGACCCCGGCGTGCGCGCCGCCGCCCTGCGCGAGCTGCTACGTGTGCAGCCGCAGCGCCCCGCGCCCGCCGAAGTGGCGAATATGCACTGCCACAGCTTCTTCTCCTTCAACCCCGATTACCGCTCGCCCTCGGCGCTGGCGTGGCTGGGACGGCAACGCGGCTTTAAGCTGATGGGCCTGGTCGACTTCGACGTGCTCGACGGCGTGAGCGAGTTCCTCGACGCCTGCGCATTGGCCGAAGTGTGCGGCAGCGCCGGCATCGAGGCGCGCACCTTCCTGCCCGAATTCGCCGACACCGTGATCAACTCCCCCGGCGAGCCGGGCGTGCTCTACCACATGGGCATCGGCTTCGCCACGACGGACGTCAACCCCGCCGCCGCGGCCATTGTGGCGGAGCTACGCGCCCAGTCCGCCCAGCGCAACCTGGGCCTGATCGGCCGCGTCAACGCCCACCTGGACCCCGTGCAGATCGACTACGCCGCCGATGTGCTGCCCCTTACGCCGGCGGGCAATGCCACCGAGCGCCACATCATCAGCGCCTACATCCAGGCTGCGGCGCGCGTTTACCCCAACGATCATGAGCGCGTCGCCTTCTGGTCGAAGCGCTTGGATGTGCCGCGTATGCAGATGGAAGACGTGATCGAAGAGACGCCGGACTTCCGCAATCTGATCCGCGCGCGGCTGATGAAAAAGGGCGGCGTCGGCTATGTGCAGCCGGACAGCGGCTCCTTTCCGCCTGTGGACAAGCTGCACGAGCTGATTCTTGCCTGCGGCGCGTTGCCCTGCGCCGCCTGGCTGGACGGCACGACCCCCGGCGAGGAGCGCATGGCGGAGCTGCTCGAGCTGCTCATGGAAAAGGGCGTGGTCACGCTCAATCTTGTGCCCGACCGCAGCTGGAACATCGCCGACCCCGCCCAGCGCCAACTCAAGGTGCAGAAGCTGGTTGAGGTGGTCGACCTGGCGCGAGCGCTCGACCTGCCGCTCAACGTCGGCACCGAGATGAACAGCTACGGCCAAAAGCTGGTGGACGACTTCGACGCCCAAGCCATGCGCCCTCTGCGCCAGGATTTCCTCGACGGCGCCTATTTCATCTACGGGCACACGGCCATGCAGCGCGCCCTGGGCATGGGCTTCCAGAGCGCCTGGGCCAAGGATCAACTGGCCGCGCGCCGCGAGCGTAACCGCTTCTACACGCGCATCGGCCGTGTGCTGCCACCGGGCGCGCCCGGCGCGCGCATGTTGGCGCACGTCACGCCGAACGACACGCCCCAGGAGATCCTGTCGGGGCTGGAAGACTGGTAGGCAAACCGCACAAGATTAAACCGCAAAGAACGCAAAGGGCGCAAAGGAAAAGCAACAGCAAGAAAAACAAGGCTGGACGATTGGGAAAGTGTATGTCCCTGGACTGGGTACTGGATTGAAAGGAGTTTCACGCGATGGCGAGTAAGGTAGCTGAATACAAGAAGGCGACCGCGTCCCTGCCGGCGAGCTATGAGCTATGGCCGCTGTATGGGGCCGGGCTGGAGAACCTGGGCGTGGAGGGCCGCCCCATCGAGCGCGACCTCCCCGAGTATGGCGACGACGAGCTGCTCGTGCGCCACGATGCTTGCGGCATTTGCTTCTCCGACATCAAGGTGATCCGCGCCGGGCAAGACCACCCGCGCATCTACCGCGACATGCGCCAGGACCCGGTCGTGCTGGGCCACGAGGTCGCCATGACCGTGGTCGGCGTGGGCAAGGACTTGGCGGAGCAGTACAAAGTCGGCGACCGCTTCATCATCCAGGCGGACGTCTATATCGACGGCGTGGGCTATGCCTACGGCTATGAGATCCAGGGCGGCTTTTCGCAGTTCAATCGCATCGACCAGCGCGTGCTCAACGGCGACGGCGGCAATTATCTGCTGCCCGTCAAGCCGACCGCCGGCTATGCCGAGGTGGCGCTGGATGAGCCGTGGGCCTGCGTCGAGGCGTCGTACAGCGTGACCTACCGCACCGCCTGGAAGGAAGGCGGCGCCCTGTGGCTGGCAGGCGATGGGCAGAACGTGAGCCTGGGCCGCGCCGCCGAATGGCGCCCCGCCTCGGTCGTCGTCGACGTGAGTGACGAAGCCTTTGCGCAGGCCGTGCGCGCCTGGGCCAAAGATGCAGGCGTCGCCGTGCTCGAGGATGACGGCGAACGTCAATACGACGACATCGTCGTGCTGGGCAACGACCCCGAGCTGATGGAGCGCGCCTTTGCCCGCCTGGCCAAGGGCGGCATCTTCAACGTCGTGTCGGCGGACCCCGCGCCGCGCCGCGTCAAGCTGGACATCGGCCGCCTGCACTACGACTACCTGGGCATCATCGGTACGACGGCGGCGGACCTCTCCACGCCCTACGGCCCCATCGAGACGCAGCTCAAGGCCAATGGCCTCGTGTGGATGCTGGGCGCGGGCGGCCCCATGGGCCAGATGCACGTGCAGCGCGCCCTGGAGATCACGCCGCGACCGCAGAAGGTCGTCGCCACGGACCTGAGCATGCCGCGCCTGCAAGCCCTGGACGAGAAGTTCGGCGGCATTGCCGCGCGCACGGGCGTGCAACTGCTCGGCTTGGCGCCGGAGATGTTCGGCGGCGGTCCGCAGTTGATCGCCAAGCTGCGCGAGGAGACCGGCGGGCGCGGCTTCGACAACATCGCCGTGATGGCCCCCAGCGTGGCGGCGATCGAAGAGGCGATGGACCTGCTGGCGGACGGCGGCGTGATGAACGTCTTCGCCGGGCTGTCGCGCGGCGTGATGGCGATGTTCGACATCAACGCCGTTGTGCAGCGCGGCGTGCGCTTCACGGGTACCAGCGGCTCGTCGATCGAGGACTTGCAGCGCATGCTCTTCCTCACCGAGACGCACGCCCTCGCCACCAACCGCTCCGTCGCCGCCATCGCCGGGCTGGAAGGCGTGCTGGACGGAATGCGCGCCGTGATCGAAGGGCGCTTCCCCGGCAAGGTGGTGATCTTCCCCAACCTGAGCAAGCCTCTGCCCCTCACGGCTATCGAGGACCTGGCGCAGACGCTGTCCACGGTCTTCGCCAAGCTGGACGACGCCGGCAACTGGACAGCCGAGGCGGAGGAAGAGCTGCTGGAGCAGTTGTTGTAACGAAGATTGATTCTGCGGGGGAGGGTTGCGCGCCGCGTGTAACCCTCCCCCGCTCACAAGGGAGCCTGAAGCCTATGAACTCGCAGCCGTTGTTGGATCAAGTTGCT
>JBBSBO010000175.1:0-6040 GCA_038251215.1 Caldilineales bacterium | reverse complement strand
GTGGGCCTTCCACATTAACCCGCACTTTCCGTGCCAGGCCCCGCCTAACGTAGCCGAAGGCATTCAGGCGTGCGCCGAGGCGAACCTGACGCAGGAGACGCTGGCTTGGTACGCGAGCCATGGCTTCCACCCAACCTTCTTCTATGAGGCGCTGTGGAACCTGTCCATGTGGGCGCTGCTGATGTGGATTATTTGGCAGTTTGGGCGGCGGCTGCGCGTGGGCGATGCGGTGCTGCTCTATTTCATCGCCTACCCGCTGGGCCGCTTCTGGGTGGAGATGTTCCGCCCGGACGCGTGGATGATGGGCGGCATGGCGACAGCGCAGTGGATCGCGATCGGCTTGGCGGCGCTCAGCGCGGTGATCATGGCCGCGCGGCACGTGGGCTGGTCCTGGCGCGATCACCCGGAAGAGAGCCTGGTCGCGCTCAGCCGTCACCGGCATCGTTAAGGCTGGAATAGAACGCGGATTGGGCGGATTGACGCGGAACCAGCTGGCTGAAATCTGAGAAGCCTCGCCCTTACATCTGGCTCAGGTGCGCCCATAGCGCGTCGTTGGCGCGCTCGCCGATCAGGTAGCGGCGCTCGCCGTCGACGGCGACGCCCGTGATCCCGTATTGCCCCGCCTCTGGTCCCACCTAGTGTTGAAAGAGCCGGTCGCTGACCTCGCGCCAGCGCAGCGCTTCGTCCAGCGAGCGACGTTGCAGTGCGGTCCAGTCCGCCGGGATTTCGATGGCGATGAGGTCGGCGTCCACGTCCCAGCGCACCTGCGCCCAGCCGTCATTGACGCGCGCGATGTGCGGCTGGTGCGACAGGTCGAGTACGAGCGACGTCGCGCCGAGGGCCGGCACGCTGCGCACGCGCTCGGAATGGACGACCCAGGTGACCACGAAGCGCGAGGCCGGCACGCGGTTGAGGTCATTGCGGAAGGGATAGTAGTCTGGACGGAAGCCAAAGGCGACGGCGCGCAGCAGGCCGAAGTTGAGCGCGGCGTTGGGATATTGCAGAGGGTCCGCCGTCCAGTTGACGATGTCGATGCCCTCGGCGGCTGCCTGCTCGGCCTGGGCCTTTTTGAGCAGGCTGGCAAGCCTCATGCCGCGGTATTCGGCGAGGACGCCCATGGTCTGCGATTCGAGGCGCAGTTCGCTCTGGAGCTTGGCGTCCCAATCGGCTGGAAGGGGCTGCCGGCCGAATTTATAGAAGCCGAAGAGGAAGCCCGCCAGGTTGCCCTCTACGCGCGCCACCAGCGAAGTGCCCAGCCGGAACTCGTTGGCGTGGATGTCGGCGGGATAGAGATATTCGCTGGGGCTGTTCCAGATCTGCTGGTGCATGTGGCGGATGTACTGCGCTTCCGCCGCGTCGGGCCGGCCCAGGGTGGCGCCGGCGAAGAAATGCGTGCTGCGGCGGAAGGTGTGCGGGGCGGCGGGGTCGTAAGGGGTGACGACCGTGCCGGGCAGCAGAGTTTGCAGCTCGGCTGCGACCTGTTCTGCCAGCGTCGCATCGCCCGCGGCCTTGCCCACGAGGTGATGGCGCAGGGTGTAGTGGCGCGGGGCCGGGTCGCCCTCGCCCAGGCCGCGCGGGAAGAGGAAGCCCACGCCCAAATAGCTGGAGCCTTCTTTGATCTCGGCGATGGACCCGCCCAGGCGGGGAAGCACGACTTGCAGAAAATGATAGGGGAAGACGTGGGGGTTGAGGTGCGCGTTGAGCACCGCCCCGATGCGGTCGAGGCGTGCGTTCCAACTGGGGGCTGTCGGGTCGAGCAGCGAGACGTCCATCCGGTCGCTAGGCGCGAGTTTGGCGCGCCAAGTACAGGACAATACTGCCCGCTACTGCGGCGTTGAGGCTCTCCACGCGGCCGTACATGGGCAGCCGCACGAGGAAGTCGCACTTTTCGCGCGTGAGGTGGCTGATACCTTCGCCTTCGCTGCCTACCACGACCGCCAGCGCGCCGCTCACGGCCTGCGCATCCAGCAGCGGTACGTGCGGCTCACCGGTCAGGCCCGCCACCCAGATGTTGTGCGACTTGAGAAACTCGATGGCGCGGTTGAGGTTAGTCACCTGGGCGACGAGCATCTGCTCCACGGCCCCGGCGCTGGCATTGGTCACGGCGGGCGTGATGCCCGCGGCGCGGCGCTCGGGGATGACCACGCCATGCACGCCCATGGCTTCGGCTGTGCGGAAGAGAGCGCCTAGGTTCTGCGGGTCCTGCACATGGTCAAGGATGAGGATCAGGGGCGGCTCGCTCGCGTCCGCGGCCCGGCTTAGAATGTCGTCGAGGTCGGCGTAGGGATAGTCGTCCACCTCGAGGGCGACGCTTTGCGCGTTGACGCGCTGCTGGGCCAGCTTGTCGAACAGCCCGCCGCGGATGCTGCGCGTGGGGACTTTGGCTTCGTCGGCGCGGGCGCGGATTTCCTGCACGATGGGGCTGCCGGGGTCATCGCCCTCTGCGCCTTCCAACCACAGGCGGTAAATGCGCCGCCGCCCGGCGCGCAGCGTCTCCAGCACGGCATGGCGTCCATAGATCAACTCACTCATGCGCTAGCGCTCCTCAAAGCGCCACTCGGCGCCGTCGGGGGTGTCTTCCAGAATGATGCCCAGTTCCTTGAGGCCGTCGCGGATGTGGTCGGCGAGCTGCCATTGCTTGGCCGTGCGCAGGTCGCCGCGCACGCTGACGAGCAGGTCGATGAAGGGCTTGACGGTCATGTCGTTGCCGTTCTCCGCCGCCTGCCCGGCGAGGGTCAGGCCGAGCGTGCCGGCCAGCTCGCGCAGGGTGCGCTGCCCCGCCTCGAAGAAGGGGCCGCCGACGCCGGCCGTGCGCGCCGTGTTGATGGCCCGCACCAGCTCGAAGAGCGTCGCCAGCGCCGTGCTCGTATTGAAGTCGTCGTCCATGGCCTCGATGAAGGCGGCGCGGGCGTTTTCCGCGGCCTGGCGCAGGGCGTCGGCGGCGTCGCCTGTGGTGACGGAGCCGGTGGCGGGGCGCAGGGCGCTGCGCAAGCGCACCAGGCTGCGCTCGGCGGCGTCGAGGGTCTCGTCGTTAAAGACGACCGGCTTGCGATAGTGTCCGGCGAAGATGAGCATACGCAGCGTGTCGGCGGAGCGCGTGGCTAGGAAGTCGTCGATGGTGACGAGGTTGCCCAGCGACTTGCTCATCTTCTCGCCCGAAAGCTGGAGCATGCCATTGTGCATCCAGTACTTCGCCAGCGGTTGGCCGGTCAGGCTTTCGCTTTGGGCGATTTCGTTTTCGTGGTGGGGAAAGACCAGGTCATTGCCGCCACCGTGGATGTCGATGGTCTCGCCCAAGTGATGGAGGCACATGGCGGAGCATTCGATGTGCCAGCCGGGGCGACCGGGTCCCCAGGGGCTATCCCAGGACGGTTCGCCGGGCTTGGCGGACTTCCACAGGGCGAAGTCGGCGGGGCTTTCCTTGCGTTCGTCTTCGCCGACGCGGGTGCCGCTGAGGGCTTCTTGCAGGCTGCGGCGGCTGAGCTTGCCGTAGTCGTCATCCTGTGCCACGCGGAAGTAGACGTCGCCGTCGAGTTCGTAGGCGTAGTCGCTTTCGATCAGGCTCCGGATGAAGGCGATGATCTCGTCGATCTCGTTGCTGACGCGCGGGTATTCGTCCGCAGGCAAGACGTTGAGGTCTTGCAGATGGCGCAGATACTCGGTGGCGTAGTGTTTGGCGAGGGCGATGGGGTCTTGGCCGGTTTCGTTGGCGCGGCGGATGATCTTGTCGTCGACGTCGGTGAAGTTGGTGACATAGCGCACCTCGTAGCCGCGATAGATCAGATAGCGGCGCACCATGTCGAAGACGACGGCTGCCATGGCATGGCCGACGTGCGCGTCGGCGTAGACCGTCGGCCCGCACACGTACATGCGCACCTTGCCCTCTTCCACCGGCGTGAACTCTTCGCGCGTGCGCGACAGGGTATTGTAAAGTTTCAGGCTCATAACCATCCTCGTCCGTATATATGTCCGTGTATATGTCCGTATTTGTCAGTTTGTCGACAACGACTTAGCAAGTCTATCAGGAAGCGCCCTCCCGCTCCGGCGAGGCGAAGACCAGGCGGCCTGCATTCGTCTGCAAGACTTTGGTGACCTGCACCAGCACTTCTTGGTTGAGGTATTGGCGTCCGTTTTCAACGACGACCATGGTGCCGTCCTCCAGATAGCCGACGCCCTGACCGGCTTCCTTGCCGGTCTGGATGATGCGGATGGGCATCTCCTCGCCGGGCAGGAAAACGGACTTGACCGCGTTCGCCAGTTCGTTGATGTTGAGAATGGTGACGCCTTGCAGCCGCGCCACGCGGTTGAGGTTGTAGTCGTTGGTGATGACCGCCGCGCCCAGTTCCATCGCCAGGCTGATCAACTTGTCGTCGACCTGCGTGGCGTCCTGCGGGTCGATGTCGATGAACTCGATCTCCACCTCGGGGTTCTGTTGCAGGCGGTCGAGCATCTCCAGGCCGCGGCGGCCGCGGTTGCGGCGCAGCGTGTCGGCCGAGTCGGCGATGTATTGCAGCTCATTGAGCACGAAGCGCGGCACCACCAGGCGGCCCAGCAAGAAGCCGGTGTCGGCGACATCGGCGATGCGCCCGTCGATGATCACGCTCGTGTCCAGCAGCATGCCCGGCCCGCGGGCGCGGTCCACCGCCAGCGAGGGCGGGCGTTCATTCTGGCGGTCCGTCTGGCGTTCCGCCGGGCGGATCAGCGCGAAGAAGTCCTGTTTGCGCAGCACCATGGCCGCGGCTCCCAGGTAGCCGAAGATGAAGACGCCGATCAGCGGCAGGATGCCGCCGAAGGGCGGGGGCAGGCGCGAAAGCGGATAGGCCAGCAGGGCGGCGATGAGCAGGCCCAGCGCCAGGCCGAGCATCGCCGCGACGAGGTCCTCCATGGGGACGGCGCGCAGGAAGTTGCGTGCGGCGCGCGCCGGCGCGATGATCAGCCACGGCGCCAGGAAATAGCCCAGCAACATGCCGGCGATCGTGGCGGACCACACCACGGGGATCGAGGCGGTTGTGAGTTGGTAGGTGCCCGCCACGGACACGCCGAGGTAGTAGCCGACGATCCCGTAGAGGAGCGCTCCTAACACCCTGAAAAGCGGCGCAAGACGCATGCCGTAGATTCTCCTATGTGACGTTTTGAACCCGTACGATGTTCGCGATCGCAGGGGGAGGCAACTGGCTGAAGGCGAACATACGGTAAACATCCATACGGCAAACATATGTTCACCTTCACTCCTTGCATCATACCTGAAATCCGTTCCCAGGGCAATCTATGGCGGGTGCGCGGCCCTGTGCCGCGCACCCGCCGGCTTAGGCTACGAACCAGTGTTTGCGCATGGCCCAGGCGGGCAGCTTGGCGAGCAGTTTCTTGGCTTCCTGCTCGCTGTCGCAGGTCGTGCTGAGCAGCAGACCTTCCGGCTCCAGCTCGCGCACCAGCACTTCCACTTCCCACGGTTCACAGGCCAGCACGAGGAGCTTGCCTTTGGATTGGATGCGGTGCAGCAGGGGCAGCCACTTGCTCATGGATGGCTTGCCGTCGCCCGGCACCCACTGGATGCCGCCCAGCCGCGGCAGCGCCAGCAGCGAATCGAGATGGCGGATGGCGCCCGGCCCGTCGAGGTGGAAAATGGTGCGCTCCACCCAGCGCGTTTGCTCTTCGATGTGCGGCAGGAAGTACTCGTCGAACATGCGCGGCGAGATCATGACGTTGAAGTCGCACTGGAGGTCCGCCGAGGGCCGGTCGGACCAAATGCCCATCCAGTAGAAGTAGCCGTCGAGCCACTGGTGGATGGCCCCGTTGGCGGCCTGCCAATAGCGCAGCCAGGCGAAGTTGGCTTCGGCAAAGGCCTGGGTCACCGGCTCGGGGTTCTCGAGTAGGTCGATGGCGAGGCGCTGCGTGTCGCGCAGCAGGGCCACGATTTCGGTCGGCGCGTTGAGGTCAGGCACGCCGACGTAGTAGCGGCCCGGCGCACGCTGCGCGGCGGCGTCGAGCAGCGTATGCGATAGGCGCCACCAGGCGTTGGCGGGGTCAAAGGCGATGCGCG
>JBBSBO010000174.1:0-6054 GCA_038251215.1 Caldilineales bacterium | reverse complement strand
CGCTTCTTAGTCATCCGTTTCGTCGTCCTCATCGCCTTCATCGTCGCCTGCCCCCGGGGCATTGCTCGCCGCGTCTTGCCCGGCTTCATCCGGCACGGACGGGAACATCGCCCGGATCTCCGCCACGCACGCGCGGTTAAGGCCGCTGTTGAACCACAGCCGCATTTCCTGCGTCAGTTCGTCCAGGAGCGCGGCATAGGCGGCTTGCCCTGCCGCGGTATCGTCCTCCGCCAGCGCATCCACGTCGGGATGCCGGTTCAGCCACGCGTCCAGATAGGGGTCGAGCGCTTGCGGCTGCGGCCCCCATTGGCCGGCAACCTGCCGCTCGCGGTCGAAGAGTACGAGCAGGGGCAGATCCGCATCGGGCAGCCCGGCGAGCAGTTCCGGGTCATCCGTCGCCCGACTGAGGAACTCGATGCCCTCGTCTTCCGCCAGCACGCGCAGATCCAGAAGCGGGGACAGCCGGGCGATGCGGGCGATAATGGGCAGCACCGCTACGGTGACGGGGCTATCCTCCGCCACGACTGCGATCAGATAGAACGGCTCCGGCAACGTGGTAAAGAACAGTTGGTCGCCGGGCGGCACGCGGATTTCCGCCATGCGCGCGTGCAGGAGGCGGGCGGGGACCAACCCTGCGGCGACATACTCCTCATAGGTCGGCGCGGCGGCAAAGAGCAGCGCGGCGTCCTTCATCCCCTGCTGGGCATGCAACTCTTTGACACGCTCTGGTTTAGCGCGCTCTGGCGCGTGATCCGGCTGGCGCATGGCGGCCCTTTGTTCGCATCCATGGTAGTGGCAATGATCGCGCAGGATGGGCGCGTCACGCCTAGGTCTCGGGCCTAGGTATCCGGCTGCACCCGCGCAGGCGGATGTAGGGCAGATTGTATCATAGGCCCGGGCGCACGAACGCATTCGCGCAGCGCGATCACCATCGCGCGATGATGATCGCGTCCCTGTGCGATATTGGATATACGAACGGGGTTGACCGCAGGGTACACGCGCGTGGCGCGCAGGCGAAACGCGCCCAAACAAAGCGGGGTGCGTCCCAAAAATTTGGGAAGCATATTACGCCGCGGACGCTCGAGTGTGCGAGCGAAGCCTTTTCGGTTGGAATTTGGCCTATTTTGGCCGCTCTACCTCTGGCCCAATAATCTGGGACGCACCAAACAAAGCGCTTTGGATTGACGAAAATCTGAAAGCGTGCTAATGTGCCGCAACTGTCAGGCAGCCGCCGGTCAGGCGCGCACCATGCGCCGGCTGAATGCGCCGGTTTCGTCGATTATCGCCGCGTGGGGGAAGTTTGCATGAGCGTCAATTCGTTCGCACAGCAGTCAGTTGCACAGAATGCCGCAGGTGAAGACGTCGGCCTTGCACCCTGGACGGAACTGCCCGACCCGCGCCAGGCCCTCGCCGCAAGCGACCCGGAGATTTACGAGGCGATTGAGTTGGAGCGCGGGCGCCAGTTCGCCGGCATCGAGCTGATCGCCAGCGAGAACTATGTTTCGCCTGCCGTGCTGGCGGCGATGGGCAGCGTGCTCACCAACAAATACGCCGAGGGCTACCCCGGCAAGCGCTATTACGGCGGCTGCGAATTCGTCGACATCGCCGAACGCATCGCCATCGCCCGCGCCAAACAGATCTTCGGCGCCGAGCACGCCAACGTCCAGCCGCACTCCGGCGCCCAGGCCAACGAGGCGGTCTATCTGGCGCTCTTGCAGCCCGGCGACCCCGTGCTGGCGCTCAAACTGGATCACGGCGGCCATCTGAGCCACGGCTTTCACCTCAACAGTTCCGGCAAGCTGTATAACTTTGCGCACTATGGCGTTGACCGCGAGACGGAGCGCATCGACTACGACGAGATGGAGCGACTGGCGCACGAACATCAGCCCAAGCTGATCATCGCCGGGGCCAGCGCCTACCCGCGCTTCTTCGACTTCGCGCGGCTGCGCGGCATTGCCGACAGCGTCGGCGCGGCGCTGATGATGGACATGGCGCACGTCGCCGGGCTGATCGCCGCCGGTCTGCACCCCGACCCCGTCCCCTACTGTGACGTGGTGACGACGACCACGCACAAAACGCTGCGCGGGCCGCGCGGCGGCATGATCCTGGGCCGCGAGTCGCTTGCCCGCGACATCGACCGCGCCGTCTTCCCCGGCACGCAGGGCGGCCCGCTGATGCACATCATCGCGGCCAAGGCCGTCAGCTTCGGCGAGGCGCTGCAACCCGCGTTCGTCGACTACCAGCGTCGCGTGCTGGAGAACGCCCAGGCCCTAGCGACCTCGTTGCAGGCCGAAGGACTGCGCATCGTCAGCGGCGGCACGGACAACCATCTGCTGTTGGTTGACCTCAGCGTGCTGGGCGGCGACGAGATCACCGGCAAAGCGGTGGAAAAGGCGCTCGACCACGCCGGCATCCACGCCAACAAGAACATGATCCCCTTCGACCCCAAGCCGGCCCTCGTCACCAGCGGCATCCGTCTGGGGTCGCCCGCCGCCACCACGCGCGGCATGGGGCCGGCAGAATTCACGCAGATGGGGCGCTGGATCGCCGAGATCGCCCGCCGCCCTGCGGACCAGGCCTTGCAGGCGCGCATCAAGCAGGCAGTCACCGAGCTGGCGAGCGCTTTTCCCACGCCTGCCTAGCCTATGCACATCAGGGAGCGCATCCACTGCGCTCCCTCTTTAATTCCCGCTATTCCCCTATCCTCTAGCCAATCACAGATCTCTTTCCGCGCGGGACAAGGAGTATCGTCGATGGAGCAGGCCCTTGATGTAAGCAACGCCGGCGCCCCCCAGGGCGACCCGGAAGCCGGCCCCGCAGCCGAAGGGCGCGTGCCCTACAGCCGCCGCGAGCAGATCGCCTGGTACTTCTACGACTGGGGCAACTCCGCGTTCTCCACGACGGTAATCACCGTCTTTCTTGGCCCCTACCTGACCGCCATCACGGAGGAAGCCGCGGATGCCGCCGGTTTTGTCCATCCCCTGGGCATCCCCATATTGGCCGGGGCCTTCTTCCCCTACATGGTCTCACTCTCGGTGCTGTTGCAGGTCTTCTTCCTGCCCGTGCTGGGCGCAGTAGCCGACTATTCGCACCGCAAGAAGCAATTTCTGGGCATCGCGGCCTACATCGGGGCCTTTGCCACCATGGGCATGTACTTCCTGCAGGGCGACAACTACCTGCTGGGCGGAGCGCTCTTCCTGATCGCCAACCTGGCCTTCGGCGCGTCCATCGTCTTCTACAACGCCTACTTGCCCGACATCGCCGGGCCGGATGACCGCGATCGCGTCTCTTCGCAGGGATGGGCGCTGGGCTATCTGGGCGGCGGGCTGCTGCTGGCCTTGAACCTCGTGTTTGTGCAGTTCCTGGCCGAGCCGCTGGGCGTGTCGACCGGCCATGCCGTGCGCATCTCGCTGGCGTCCGCCGGGCTGTGGTGGGCCATTTTCACGATCATTCCACTGGTCGCGCTCAAGCGGCGTAGGCCACTCAAGCAATTGCCGCCAGGCGAACGCTACCTCACCATCGGCTTCAAGCAGCTCGGCCGCACGCTGCGCGGACTGCGCGGCTTCCCGCACACGCTGCTCTTTCTGCTCGCCTATCTGCTCTACAACGACGGCATTCAGACGATCATCGCGCTGTCCGCCACTTTCGGCAGCGCGGAGTTGGGGCTGGGCACCACGTCGCTGGTACAGATGATCCTGATGGTGCAGTTCATCGCCTTCTTCGGCGCTCTCCTGTTCAACCAGATCGCGCGGCGCGTGGGCGCCAAGCGCGCCATTGTCTTCAGCCTCTTCATCTGGCTGGGCGTGACGGTGTACACCTATGCGTTTTTGCAGACGGAATTGCAGTTCTTTATCCTGGGGGGGGTCATCGCCATCGTGCTGGGGGGCAGCCAGGCGCTGAGCCGTTCGATCTTCTCGCTGATGATCCCACGCGGCCAAGAGGCCGAGTACTTCAGCCTGTATGAGGTGAGCGAGCGCGGCACCAGTTGGCTAGGCCCGCTGCTCTTTGGGCTAACGCTGCAAATGACCGGCAGCTACCGCTTTGCCCTATTATCCATTGCGGTCTTCTTCGCTGCCGGTCTGGCGCTGTTGGTGCAAGTGGATGTGCGCCGAGCCATCGTGGAAGCGGGCAACGAGACGCCGGCGATCCTTTAGGCGGCGCCTCGCCTAGGCGGCCAATCGCTCCAGACGTTCTGCCTCTTCAGTCCTATCCTCGTCCTGCACGTCCTGTTCCTCCTGCTCCGCTTGCTCCTCCAGGATGGCTCCCGCCTCCGCCAGCGAGATTTCGCCCGCGGCGTGGCGGTTGCGCAGCTCCCGATAGCTCTCGTCGCTCATGCCCAGCGGCTTGTTGTCCGGGCCAAAGACGCGGTGCAACCCCAGTCGCAGCCCCTTCATCGTCTTTTGCATCAGCGTTTCGCTATACACCTGGGCAAAGGTCGAGACTGCCTCGTCCGGGCTAAGCGGAGCCAACTCATATTCGAGGCTTAGTTCCTCGCGGTGATAGGCGATCCACATGTACAGGTCCGCCTCGGTGCGGTGCGGGAAGTCCTCGATCAGGTGATACTTGTGGATGGCCTCCACCACCGGCAGATAGACATTGTCGTACCAGCTCTCGACCGCGTCGGGCCACTCCAGGAATTGGTCGCTGCCCTCGCGCTCCAACCGCTCATTGGTCAGATACCAGTGGACATGGATATGGCGCAGCATCGTCTCGTAGCGGCCCGGCTCGGTCAGGTAGATGCCGTTGTCGGGGCGCAACTGATTCAAGCCCGTCTGGCGCATGAAATCCTGATGATCCGCCTTGACAATCCACTCGTCGTGGTCAAAGTCCTCCAGCGTCAGCGGGATGTCGGTCTTGACCTCCGTCACATATGCTTCGATGTGGGTCAGGCCATTGGCGCGCGCCACGCTGACGCGATGATTGCCGTCCCGCACAAAATAGACCTCGCCGATCTTGAAGAGATCCACCGGCGGCACGCCTTGCGGCGAGTTCATGGCCGCGTCCAGCCGCGCCCAGCGTTCTTCGTCGATGCCGGAACGGGGCATGAACGTACGCGTGAAGTCGCGGTAGCGGCCCACGCTGCCCACGATGCGCCTCAAGGACACCATCTGCGTGCCCATCTCGATTTGCTGCCGCGCCTTGAGGTGATTCGCCACTTCGTGGTAGCTCACCAAATCCGAGTTGCCGCCTGTCACCAGGGCGAGCAGATCCGCCATCTGGGCGCGCGTCAGGCTGCGCCGGAATCGTTCACGTGCATCTAAATTGCTTGATGTCGTCGATACGCTCGACATATCCATCTTGTTATTCTCCTTGTGTTGTCCGTGCGAGCCGGAACGGCCTCGTCGAGCGCCCAGCGCTCATCTGTCGCTGAAGCTCTCGTATCGGGCCACCCGTTTCACTCGTCGGACGCCCCGCCCGGCAAAGCGCCTGGGCTGGGCAAGTTGTGCGGCAGCGCTCCCGTTGAGCCTGCCTCCCGCTTCTGCGCCCTCGTGCCGCGGACCGGCTTTGCCCGTTCCGTCGCACTCTTCGGCAGAAGCGCCATACTATATTCTACCACGGCTATGTTAACGCAAGGTCAACAGTTCGCCGGCGGTCCACTTGCTTTCCTGGTTCATGGGTTTCCCTTTCCAAACCCATCCGACTTTCCACTTAGTGTACAACAAACACTCACTATATATATACGGCCATAGCGCCGAAAAGTTCTGTAGGATTGTTGGGCATGTTCGCCAATTGGCGCGGAACCGGGGGCAAATCGGACGCTCCAGCTATAAATTGGGCTGGAGCGCAAAGCAAGGCAATCGGCCGGCTGGTGCGTGACACGCGCAGCGCCTACAACGGGACGGCAGCCATCGCCACACACTCGTCGGCGCGCAGGCTCATGCAGATCACGCCCTGCACCACGCCCTCCTTGGGCGGCACTTCGCCCGCGCGGAAGCGGATCACCTTACCCAGCCGCGAGATGATGAGGATGTCGTCTTGCTCGTCCACCGCGGCTGCGCCCACGATCTGCTCGGCCTTCATGGCGACCTTGCCGCTCGCTCCCGGCGCTTTGTT
>JBBSBO010000173.1:0-6065 GCA_038251215.1 Caldilineales bacterium | reverse complement strand
AGTGGCCTGCTGCTCACCGCCGCCGGCATGCTCATCATCGGGTCTAGTTCCTCGATTTGGCCCGCCGCGCTGGGGATGGTGGTGGCGGGGCTAGGCATGGCCGCCTTCGTGCCGACGCTGCACGCCTACCTCAGTGCGCGTCTGCCCTACTCGCGCCGGGCGCGCGGCCTAGGCATGTTGGAATACTCGTGGGCGCTCACCGGCATCTTCGGCCTCTATCTGATGGGCCAGCTGATCAGCGTATCCGGCTGGCGCATGCCCTTCTTCGTCCTCGGCGGCGCTTCGCTGCTGATGTTCGCCGTGTTCAGCACACTGCCCTCCGCACGCGACGGCGGCGCGCCTTCCCACGCCGGCGAAGCGTCTGCCGCGCCGGCGAACTTCGCCGCGCGCGCCGTCAACTTCTTCCACCTGGGCGACAACGCCGTCTCCGCCTACGCAGCCATCGGCGTCTCGTCCTTCAACCACTTTGCCGCCGTCCAGTTCATGATCATCTACGGCGCCTGGTTCAGCAGCGAGTATGGCCTCAACGCCGGTCAGCTGGGCCTGGTCGCGCTCGCCTTTGGCCTCTTCGACCTCACGGCCAGCGTCTCCGTCAGCCTCTTCGCCGATGCCATCGGCAAACGGCGCAGCGTGCTGATCGGGTCGACTGGAGCCTTGTTGGCCTACCTCTTGCTGCCCTGGCTCAACACCGGCGTGATTGCCGCCGTGCTGGGCGTCGGCCTCGCGCGCGGCCTCTTCGAGTTCTCCATCGTCAGCTGCATCCCGCTGCTCAGCGAGCAAGTCCCCACGCAGCGCGCCAAAGTTATGACCCTCTCATCCGCCATCACGCTGGGCGCGGTCACGCTCGCCAACTTCGTAGGGCCGGCGCTCTTCACCGCCTATGGCGTCACGGTCGTCGCCGCAGCCTCGGCGCTCTCCACCGCCATTGGCATCGCCCTTCTGCTGCTTTTCGTCCGCGAACCGAAGGACTGAGGCAAAAACATCTACCCCCTTTTTCAGTCGCCCAGGAAGGCCAGGATCGCCGGCGCGATGTCCGCCAGCGTAGCCGGCGCGGGCATATGCACATTCGCGTGCGCGCCGATCAGGAGACCGAGCGCCGGATTGAGCGTATGCCGGCTGTGGCTGCAGTCCTCGACGTTGCCGTGGTCGCTCGCCACAACGATGAGGGTTTCCTCCAAGTCCGCCGCAGCCAGCAAGCCGCCCAAAAAGGCGTCGAACAACTCTAAATCGGCCACGGCTTCCCCCAGCGCGCGGTGATGTCCGAGCAGGTCCGTCTGCCAGTGCTCGTGAAAGACAAAGCGATAAGGCTGCGCCAGCCGCCACAACACGGCGCCCGCCTCGTCCGGCGTGTAGACGGGCGCGTCGGCAACGCCCAATTGTTCGCGCCAGCCGCGCCCCGTGTACTCCGCGCTGAGCGCCTTTCCTTCGAGCAAGTCAGCCTGCGTTTGCAGGCGCAACCCCGCCATCTGTGCCGCGTAAGGGATGGCGCTGAGCAACCGCTTGCCGCGCGCCACCGCCGCGAAGTACCCCGCCGGATACGCGTTGCAGAAGTGCGCGGCCATGCGCCGCCTGCGCAACTCGGAAAATAGATTGCCGCGATCCAAGCTGCTGCGCACCCGCGCATCCGGCCGCGGCCCATAGTGTTCGCCCACCTCCGCCGCCACGTTACGGCCCGCCAACAACGTAGCCTGGCCCGTCGCGCTCTGCGGCCTGCCCGCCACGCCCATGCACGCATCCAACGGAAGAAGCTCGGCCTGCGCCGTCGCCACGCGCCCTGTCGCCGCCGTCAATGCCTCACCGTCGAGCAGACGCGCCAGCGTAGGAAACGTACCGGCGACCAGCGGGTTGATCGCCGCATCCGCCGATCCTAGCCCTACGCCGTCCAAGAACAGAAACAGAACGCGCCTCATCGGCGCGCTCCAGTTTCGTTTCGTCCAGGAGATTTCTTCACGGACATCCGCCTCAGAGTTGCGCCGCGGCCTCGTCCAGTGCAGCGCGCATGGCGGCAATATGCGCCGGCGTACTGCCGCAGCACGCGCCAATGTAGTTGACGCCCAGGCGCAGCATCTTGACGGCGTAGTCGCCCATCACGTCCGGCGTGCCGTCGAACACGGTCTCGCCGTTTACCTCGTGCGGCAGGCCCGCGTTGCTCTGCTCCAGCAGATAGACGCCTTCGGGTCGATGCTCGGCCATCTGCGTCAGCACGCCTTCGATCTCCGCCGGACCGTTGCCGCAGTTGGCCCCAATCACGCTCAGCCCCCAACCGGCGAGCGTCTCCAGCGCCTGCCTCGGGCTGACTCCCATCATCGTGCGGCCATTTGTGTCGAAACTCATGCTCGCGGCAAGCGGCGCATCTGCGGCGACACGCCGCACCGCCCGTACCACAGCCTCCACCTCCGCTAGTTGGCTCATCGTCTCGACCAGGATGAAGTCCACGCCGCCGTCCAGCAGGCCGCGCACCTGCGCCTCGAACATCGCAACGGCGTCGTCGAACGCGAGCAGTCCATACGGCTCGAGCAGCTCGCCCGTCGGCCCGACCGAGCCGGCGACCAAACAGCCGCGCGGCTGCGCCGCCTGCCTGCCCAGCTCCGCCGCGGCCTGGTTCAACTCTTGCGCACGCTCCGCCAAACCCGTATGCCCCAGCCGCGAGGCGTTGCCGCCGAAACTATTGGTCGTGAGCACATCCGCTCCTGCGTCCGCATACGCCGCCATAATCCCGCGGATCGCGTCCGGCTGCGTCACGTTCCACAGCTCCGGCGCTACGCCTGGCGGCATACCCGCGACGTGCAGCATCGTGCCCATCGCGCCGTCACCCAACACAAAGCGCTGCGCCGCCAACCGCGCTATTAGCCCATCACTCGCCATATCGCCCCCCCATATTCCACATTCCGCTGTCGTTAGCCAGATTCTGCTCTTGCGTTTCTCCGCGCTCTCTGTGCCTCTGCGGTTCGCTTTTTTCTAGCCGACCTGCCCCAGGTTCTCGATCTCCACCGGCTCAATCGCCTCGCCCGGCTCAAAGCCGAGAATCTTAGCATAGAAATACAGCTCGCCAGTCATGGCGCGCACAATATTGGCCGCCTGGCGGAAGCCATGCTGCTCACCCTCAAAGGGCACATAGGCCACCGGAATCCCCTTGGCGCGCAGCGCGTCCACCATGCGCTCGGCCTGATTTGGCGGCACGACCTTGTCCTCCAGCCCCTGGAAGAAGATTACAGGCCGCGAAAGCTGATCCGCGTGGTGGATGGGTGAACGCTGCGTGTAGAGGTCGATCCGCTCCGGGTACGGCCCGACCAGGCCATCCAGATAGCGCGATTCAAACTTATGCGTCTCCAGCACCAGCCCCTCCAGGTCGCTCACGCCATAGTAGCTGGCCCCTGCCTTGAACACGTCACGGAAGGTCAGCGCGGCCAACGTCGTAAAGCCGCCCGCGCTGCCGCCGCGGATCACCAGGCGCTCCCCGTCGACCAAGCCCCGCTGCGCCAGATAAAGCGCGCCGTTGACGCAGTCGTCCACGTCCACAATGCCCCAGGCCCCATCTAGCCGCTCGCGGTATGCTCGCCCATAGCCGGTGCTGCCGCCGTAATTCACATCGAGCACGGCGATGCCGCGGCTGGTCCAATATTGCATAGGCAAGCTCAATACGTCCGTCGTAGCGCTGGTCGGCCCGCCGTGGCTGATTACCATCAGCGGAGGCCGCTCGTCCGCCGGCCCCTCAAAGTCGGCGTTGCGCGGCGCATAGAAGAAGCCGTGCGCCGTCAACCCTCCCTCGGTGGGAAACTCGATTGCCTGTGGCGCCGACAGATACGCCGCGTCAACCTGCGTGTCACTGGGACGACTCAGCGTCTCAACCGTGCCGTCAACTAGATCCACGCTCACCACCGCCGCTGCTTGCGTCGGCGACCCGCCGATGAAGATCGCCCGTTTGCCGCTGACCCGCACGCTGCCAATCGACGTGTAGTCCAGTTCGATCTCACGCCAATCGCCGTTCTCCAGGTCCAACTCGCCCAGATGCCATTGCCCGCCCGCGGCGTAGCTGCACACCGCTTTGTTATCAGCGCGCACATCGTACGTCGGCTCGCCGAAAACCCACTGCGGTCTGCCGAACTCGGCGTCGCGCGACAGGAGGAGTTGCGGCCCATCATCCTGCCAACGGTACAAGTTCCACCAGCCAGTGCGGTCGCTGATAAACAACAGCGACCCGTCGGGCGCCCACCGCGGCTGGTTAACCGACTCGTCCCCGCGCACCACGCAGCGCGCATTCTGCACCCTACTCTGCTCGTCCACGTCGGCTACCCACAGCTCCGTCTTCGTCCACGGCATCTGCGGGTGATTCCACGCGACCCACGCCAGACGCGACCCGTCGGCGCTCAGGCGCGGGTCCGAATAAAAGTCATGTCCGTCGACGAGCAACTGGTCCGGCTTGCCGCCCTGCAAATCGACGGCGACCAGGCTGTTCACCGCCTCGCGCCCCGCCACCGTGTGATCCTCGCGCACGCAGACCAGCCGCCCGCGCGCCGTATCCACCACGCCGTCGGCATAGCGATAGCCTGCCTGCGTCAGCGGCATCGGCGCGCCGCCGTCGTGTTGGGCATACAGGCGCTGGTCAGCATAATTGACATAGACGACATAGCCGCCGCCCACAGCGAACGCGCCGCCGCCATATTCATGCACGCGCGTACGCACGTTCATCTCCGGCGGCGTCACCTCGGCGATGCGCCCTGCCGCGTCGCGCTGCATCAACACGCAACGCCCCCGCTCGGATGGGCGCATCTCCACCCAATAGACCACATCGCCGGCGACCTGCACCTCTTGGAAACGCACCGCGCCGGCAGCGGCCATCTCCGCGCGGATCGGCGAGCGCCACGTGCCATAGGGAGCTATCGTTGTCATTGCCTACTTCACCTTTCTGCTAAATGATCAGGCAGTACAAGCTACGTCGATCGCACATTCTCGAAGCCACCGCCCGCAAAACGTAGCCAAGCCACTTTGCGCGCCTGCGGCCAAGCCCGGCTCGCCTCAAGCACCATCGCCTCCGTATGCGGAAACGGGTCGAATGCGTGTGGGATGTTGATGGCGCTGACGAACTCCTCCTGGAAGCTGAGTTCGCTCGCCGTCTCGACATAGTGAACCCAGCGCGCGGCCCAATCCGCCTCCTCGCGCTTGCGGCGGTCGAGCAGCAACATGCGCGCGCCATCGCCCGCCGCATTGCCCACGGCCTTCACCTTCGCCAGGTCGCAATCCGGGATCATGCCCAGCACCAGCGCATGGCGCGGGTCGATATAGCTGCCAAAGCCGCCCGCCAACACAATGCGGTCCACCTCGCTCAGTTCCAAGTACTGCATCAGCAGCTTCGTACCCGCATACAGCGCGGCTTTTGCCAGTTGGATAGCGCGCACGTCATCGGCATGAATCACGATCTCCTGGCCTGTGCTCGTTTCATGCGCCCAGGCCAACACAAACTCCGGCTTGCCCGTGCCGTTGCCCGCCGCCGTGCGCAGCCGCAGGTGTTCCGTCTGCACAAAGCGCCCGTTCGCCCCGACCAGGCCCGCCAAGAACAACTCGGCAATCGCCTCGATGATGCCGGAGCCGCAGATGCCGGACGCACGCAGCTTGGGCGCCAGCGCCTGCGCGCGCAACCGCTGCCGTCGTTCGCGTGGCGTCTCGTCCGCCTCGGATTGCTCGCCCTGCGCCTCGGCGCGCTCCTCGCGTGGGCTACCCACCCAGTCGTCGCGCCCGATGATTTTGTAGCGCACGTCCAGCGTAGCCGGATCGATGCGCACGCGCTCGATCGCTCCGTCCGCCGCGCGCATCCCATGCACAATCTGCGCGCCCTCAAAGGCCGGCCCGGTCGGACTGCTCGCGCTGTAGACGGCCTGGCGATTGCCCAACAGGATCTCGCCGTTAGTGCCCACGTCAATCACCAGCATCATCTCGTCCTGGGCGTACGGCTCCTCGGCGATGAGCACGCCCACGTTGTCCGCGCCCACATGGCCCGCCTCGCAGGGAGGAATATACACATTCGCCCCCGCGGCGATGGCAATGCCCAGCTCGCGCGCTTTCACATT
>JBBSBO010000172.1:0-6088 GCA_038251215.1 Caldilineales bacterium | reverse complement strand
GCCAAACAGGGCATCGCGCAGGCCCCGGAAGGTCGCCGCATCTTCTCGCGCCTCACCGTAGAAGAAAACCTGGACATGGGCGCCTTCTATCGCACCGACAGCGCCGAAATCCAAGCGGACTTGGCGCGCGTGCTCGACCTCTTCCCCCGCCTCAAGGAACGCCTCAAGCAGCCCGGCGGCACGCTCTCCGGCGGCGAACAGCAGATGCTCGCCATCGGCCGCGCCCTTATGAGCCGCCCGCGCCTGCTGCTGCTCGACGAGCCGTCCATGGGCCTCGCCCCGATTTTGGTGCAGATCATCTTCGAGATCGTGCATAACATCAACCAACAGGGCACCACCATTCTGCTCGTCGAGCAGAACGCGCATGCCGCCCTGGAACTGGCGCACCGAGGCTATGTGCTGCAAACGGGGAAGATCGTGTTGAGCGATACGGCGGAGGGGTTGCGCAATAACCCGATGATCCAGAAGGCTTACCTGGGCATCGACTAGATCTCACAGAAGCAAAAATATAGTCTGCCGATCTGCCAGGAAGCTGCGAGCTTCCTGGCAGATGTTGTATCTACCACAAGCTGACGACGCGCTCCTCGCCTGCTTTTAGCTTTTCGCGGTTGGAGCGCAGCGCCAGGAAAACCGCCCCAAACGCGATTACGCCGTAGATGATATACGGCCAGAAGGTGACCCAGTCGTCCACCGCCAGCATGGTGAAGATCGCCAGCGTGCTCACGCCCACGGCGAACGTGGCAATCGACGCAATACGACTCCACCAGAACATCAGCGCGCCGATCAGCCAGATCATGCCGCCCACCGGCGGATAGAGCGCCATCGTCGTGGCTGCGCCCGTCACGCCGCCCGCCCCTCCCTTGAAGCCCAAGAATACCGACCAGATATGGCCGATGATGGCGAAGCCGCCCGCCAGCGACTGCGCCAGGTGCAGCGCGGTGGTGCGGCTCACCGCCTCGCCGACGCTCATCGTCGCCGGCTCCGGGAAGAGCGCCTGCGTCAAGACCGTCACAATCCAAATCGCCACCGCGCCCTTTACGGCATCGCCGATCACCGTGGGGATGGCGGCCTTAAGGCCGGCGGCGCGCCAGGCGTTGGTCGTGCCGGTGCGCCCGCTCCCCACCTGGCGAATGTCCACCCCGTACAGCCGGCAAGCCAACACGCCCACCGGGATCGAGCCGAGCAGATAGCCGAGCAACGCGGCCACAGGCGCCATGATCCAGATCATGTTCTCTCTTCCTTTGGTGTTGGCATGCGTGCTTTGTCCCTGGTTTAAGCGCCGGCCCTAGCCGGTCGCCCCCTCGGACGGGGCGATGCGGTCGCCGGGTGCAAGGCGGTCGCTGGGCATGGGGCGCTCCGGCGGCGCAGGCGGGCTGGATGGCATCGGCTTCTCCTGCGGCGTGATCACCGGGATGGGTGCGGGCGCCTCGCGGCGGACTGGAGCCGGCGCCTCGCCGGGCGCGGCGTTGCGCATGTCCACCTCGGCGTGCAGCGCCACACCTTCGTCCATAAAAAAGCTATTGACATGCAGCGCGCCGCTAACCTGGCTGCCTTCCAGCAACTCCACGCGGTCGGCGCGGATATCGCCCCAGTACGCGCCGCGGATGCTCACCGTCTTGGCGATGATGTCGCAGCGTACGCGCGCCGTCTCGGTCAAGATCACGTTGGCTGGGGTTTGGATGCGCCCCCCTTCCACCGCACCGTCGATGCGGATGCTCGTGTCGCTGTTGAGGTTGCCGCTGAACGAAGCGCGCGGGCCGATGATCACCTCAATCGCGTCCGGTTCGGGCTTACGAATTCGACTAAACATAGACCTCCTCCTCGATCCCCTCGGCTGCCTCAGGCGTAAACGCGCGGCGCGTGCAAACGTGCGCGCGCCCCTGCCGCTAGGCTAAGATAAGCTGTTCAGAGATGCTCGCGCCTTGATAGATGCGCTGAATAATGTCCGCCAGCAAAGGCGCAATCGAGAGCACCTCGATCTTGGCGTGGCGTTTCTCCGGGGGGACCGGCAGTGTATTGGTCACAACCAACTTTTCGATGCGGTCGTCCGCGGCCAGCAGTTTTAATGCGGTCGGCAGCAGGACCGGGTGCGTAATAGCGAAATAGGCGGGGCCTTGGGCGCCGCTCTCATACAGCGCGTCCACCTGCTTGAGTACGCTGCCGCCCGCCATGACGTCGTCGATCACGATCGGGCAGCGGCCCTCAATGTCGCCCACGACATGGGTCGTCTCCGCCGTCTCGAAACTAGTGCGGCGCTTCTGCATGATCACCAGCGGCAAGTTGAGCAGCTCGGCATACTTGCCGGCGAGGCTGGCGCGCCCCACGTCCGGGCTGACCACGGCGCAGTTGGCAAACTGCGGCTTGCGGAAATAGTCCGCCAGCAGCGACAGCGCGCTGAGTGGGTCCACCGGGATATTAAAGAAGCCCTGGATGGCGCGGCTGTGGATGTCCACGAAGATCACGCGGCGCGCGCCCTGCATCTCCAGCATATTCGCCACCACGCGCGCGCTGATCGCCTCGCGCCCCTTAGCCATGCGCTCCTGACGCGCATAGGGGTAGTACGGGATGACCACGCTGACGCTGTGCGCGCTGGCGCGCCGGAACGCATCCAGATAGAGCAGCAACTCCATCAGGTTGTCATTGACCGGGGCCGGGCAGGGCTGGATGAGAAATATCTCCTGGTCGCGCACAACCTCGTCCAGCTGCACATGAATCTCGCTGTCCGGCAGGTGTCGCGTCGTGGAACCGCCCAGAGGCACGCCTAAGATCGCTGCGATCTCCTGCGCCAGTTCGGGGTGGGCCGAACCGGCAAAAACTCGCAAGCGGTGATATGATTGAGCCATCGCTATTTTCCGTCCCGTCCGTGGTTAGGTTCGGCGCCCGGCCTGCGCAGCACGCGGGTGCGTGCCGGGCGCTGCGGGGGGTCTGCTCATTCCGTCGTGCGATACGCATATGGTAGCATATTACCACACGCGCAAAAAAGATGGCGAGGCCTCGCTATGCAAACGCCCCTGCGACCATCCATACAAAAGCCCGCGCAGATACCCAGGGACAAACCGATGCCCAGAGCCGCCCACAAGTTGCTGGTCGCCACGCATAACCCAGGCAAGTTGGCCGAATATCGCCAACTCCTGGCAGATTTGCCGCTGGAGCTTGTCTCGCTCGACGACATCGGCATCACGCACGATGTGCCCGAGACCGGCCATACCTTCGCCGAGAACGCCGCGATCAAGGCACGCGCCTACGCCGCGGCCGCCGGCCTGTGGACTTGGGCGGACGACAGCGGCCTGGAAGTGGACGCGCTCGACGGGCGCCCGGGCGTCTACTCGGCGCGCTACGGTGGCGAAGGCCTGTCTGACGCAGAGCGCGTACAGGTCCTGTTGCAGGAGCTAGCCGGGCTGGACGCGCCGGTGCGCACGGCGCGTTTTCGCTGCGTCGTGGCCCTTGCCCTGCCGGACGGCTCGCTGCACAGCGTGGAAGATGCCGTCGAGGGGCTGATCGTCGACCAGCCGCGCGGCGACAACGGCTTTGGCTATGACCCCATCCTCTACTTGCCCGAGTTCGACGCCACCATGGCGGAGATCCCGCCGGAAACGAAAAACCGCATCAGCCATCGCGGCAAGGCTGCCCAGGCCGCCAAGCGGGTGATCGCGCGCCTGCTCGCCTAGAGACCGCGTATCCTGCGCAGCGCCGTCTGCCGTATACACTAGATAGAGTGCGTGCTAGAGGCGAAACATCTGAAATCCTTTTTCCGCCCCGCTCTGCAATGCACCCGCTTCTTGCCCGGATTGATCAATCGCCGGATTCAGTCTAGAATAAGGGAGACTCAGAGCATTGTCCTCGGCTGGTTCACCCGGAGAGCAGGCCTCTGATTCCCGCTGTGAACGGTTTTCCTGACTGGAGTGGCGAGCCAACCCGCCGCCTGTCACTATGCAAAAGATAATCAACAACCCCGCAGACGCCGCCTTGGAAAGCTTGCAAGGCTTTGAACTTGCTTTTCGTCATCTCCTCCGTGTTTCCTATCACCCCACCTACGTTTGGCGGCGCGACGCGCCGCTGGCGGGCAAAGTCTCTATCATCAGCGGCAGCGGCAGCGGGCATGAACCGCTCAACATGGGCTATGTGGGGCCGGGCATGTTGGATGCCGCCTGCCCGGGTCCGGTCTTCACCAGCCCCACGCCCGACCAGTATTTGGCTTCCACGCGGGCCGTCTATGGCGGCGTGGGCGCACTCTACGTCGTCAAAAACTATGGCGGCGGCGTACTCAACACCGAGGTCGCGCTGGAGCTGGCGCGGGCGGAAGGCTTCGAGGTGGCCTCCGTGCTGATCCACGACGACGTGTCCATCGACCGCCCCGACAACCGGCGCGGCATGGGCGCCGCCATCGTTGTCGAAAAGATCGCCGGGGCCGCAGCCGAGTCAGGCCGTCCCTTGGAGCAGGTGCTGGCGCTGGCGCAACGCGCCGGCGGGCAGACGCGCAGCATGGCGGTGGCCCTCAGCAGTTGCACGCCCCCCTATGCCGGACGCCCTACCTTCGACCTGCCACGCGATCAAATGGAAGTAGGCGTCGGCATCCACGGCGAACCGGGGCGCTATCGCACTGCGCTGGCGCCGGCCAACCGCATCGTCGACATCTTGACCGAGCCGATTGTCGACGACCTGGCGCTGCAAGCCGGCGACCGCGTGCTGGCCCTGGTCAGCGGGCTAGGCGCTACGCCTCGCCAGGAGTTGTACATCGTCTTTCGTCACCTGGTAGCAACTCTCAGCCGGCGCTCGATCACCGTGGAGCGGCAGTTGGTCGGCAACTATATCACCAGCCTGGATATGGCAGGCTGCATGGTGACCCTGTTGCGTCTCGATCCGGAGATCACCGAGCTGTGGGACGCTCCGGTGCATACCCCGGCACTATATTGGTAACTTAATGGGTAGAGGACTTCAGGCCATGAGCCAGGAGATTACACTGGAGCAGTTCCGGCGCTGGCTGTTGATTTATGCCGAACAGATCCAGGAACACGTAGAGCAGTTGACCGAACTCGACGCCGCCATCGGCGACGCGGACCACGGGGCCAACATGCAGCGCGGCATGCGCAAGGTGCAGGAGCGCCTGCTCGCCGATAGCGGCGTCGGCGCCGCGGGCGATGACATCGGCGCCCTCTTCCGCAGCGTCGCCATGACCTTGATCAGCACCGTCGGCGGCGCGGCCGGCCCGCTGTACGGCGCATTTTTCCTGCGCGCCGCCAAAGACGCCGATGGCGCCGCTTCGGTCTCGCCCGCCCAACTGGCGGCTATGTTCCGCAGCGGGCTGGAAGGCGTGCAGCAGCGCGGCAAGGCGCAAGCCGAAGACAAAACCATGCTCGACGCGCTGCAACCGGCGGTGGACGCCCTGGAAGCCGCCGTCGCCGCCGGGCACGACGCCGACACGGCGCTGGAACAAGCGTTGGTCGCGGCGCGGCGCGGCATGGTCCACACGACGGAATTACAGGCTAACAAGGGGCGCGCCAGCTATCTTGGCTCACGCTCCATCGGCCATCAAGACCCGGGCGCCACCAGCGCCTTCTACCTGATCCAAGCCGCCGCCGAGGCGCTGGCCGAACCGGTGCAGGAAGAAGCCTAGCGCCCTGCCTGCTTGCAGGTCGCAGCCCAGGGGCGAGGTCACAGCGCGCAGTCCCAGCAGCAATACGCGGCAGCAATACCCAGCAGCACAACGGAGGGAAATCACTACGACTTATGGCTCAATTCGTCGGCGCGATCGATTCCGGCACCACCAGCACGCGCTTCATCCTCTTCGACAAGGGCGGCAATATCGTCGCCTCCGACCAGCGCGCCCACGCCCAAATCTTCCCGCAGAGCGGTTGGGTGGAGCATGACCCGCTGGAAATCTGGGAACGCACGCGCCAGGTGATCGGAGCGACCCTTGCCAAGGCCCAGATCGGGGCATCAGACCTCGCCGCCATCGGCATCACCAACCAGCGCGAGACCGCGCTGCTGTGGAACCGGCATACGGGCCAACCGGTACACAACGCCATCGTCTGGCAAGACACGCGCACCGACCAGATCTGCCGCCGCCTGACTGAAGCCGGGCACGCCG
>JBBSBO010000171.1:0-6088 GCA_038251215.1 Caldilineales bacterium | reverse complement strand
GACAAACTCGCATAAATCGACAAACATCAATATAGTAACGACAAAATAAGCGCATGAAACGACCCGCTCTACGTCGGGCGCATCGCGTCATGCCACACCTCTCTTAGGTGACCGGGGTTGGTTGTCCTTCAAGCGCAGCCAAGAAATCTTGCAGTGTCGCCAGGGCTGCGGGCGCAGTTACGTAATAGACCCAAAGCCCGCGCTGCTCCGCTTCGATCAGGCCCGCCCGGCGCAACACACGCAAGTGATGCGAGATGGTCGGTTGAGAAAGCGTGAAATGGGCTTCAACGTCGCACACGCATACTTCTCCGCCAAACCTGCTCAGCAGGTCTACGATTTGCAAACGAATCGGGTGCCCAATCGCTTTGAACCTAGCGGCTAAGACATCCGCCTCTGCCTGCGGCAAGCGTAGCCCCGCCTGCAAAGTACAGCAGCAAGCGCCGGACGCTATCGGTAATTCATGATTCGAGTTGCTCTGCATCGCTCACCTTCATCACCTGTAACAGATTGTCTGTGAGTACAATAACAGCTATATCGATAAATGTCAATACAGTTGCTCGACGAATTTTCGAATACACGCCGCGGGATGTTATAGCGAAATACTCGCACGGAAGACGCGACTGCGATTGCGACGGCTAACTTCAACGACGCTCTGCGCTGCGCAGCCCTACGATCCCATTTCGCGGGCGTCTACGCCGGCCCGATCAACTCCTGCGCGATCTTGGCCGAAGCCAGCACGCCCGGCAGCCCCGCGCCGGGGTGCGTGCCTGCACCGACAAAGTAGAGGTTGCCCACATCCTCCGACTGGTTGTGCGGGCGGAACCACGCCGACTGCAACAGGGTAGGCTGCACCGAGAAGGCGGAACCCAGATAGCTGTTGAGGTTGCCCTGGAAGTGGCGCGGGTCGATGAAATGCTCCGTCACGATGTTGGCTTGCAGGTCAGGCAGGTAGTTGTCCTCCAGGAACTGCATGATGGCGTCGCGGTAGGGCTTGGCCTGCTTGGCCCAGTCGATGTCCGCGCCCAGGTGCGGCACGGGCGAGAGAACGTAGAAGGCCTCGTGCCCCTCCGGCGCCATCGACGGGTCCGTCTTGGTGGGCATGTGCAGGTAGAGCGAGAAGTCTTCCGGCAGATCTTTGTTGGCGAAGATCTCGCGCAGCAGCTTCTTATAGTCCTCGCTGAGGATGATGTTGTGATGCGCCAGGTTGCCGTCGTTGTAGCGGCGCTTCGTGCCGAAGTAGATCACAAAGAGCGACATGCTGTACTTCAGGCGCTGGATGCGGGCGTCGGTGTTGTGCTTGCGCTGCTGCGCCGGGATGAGATTGAGGTATGTCCAGGCGACGTCGGCGTTGGAGATCACAATGTCCGCCCGGTGGATCGTGCCGTCGCGCAGACGGATGCCCGCGGCCTTGCCGTCCTCCACCAGGATTTCGCTCACTTCCTGGTTGAGATGCACCTGCCCGCCCAACTCCTCGAAGAGACGGCCAAAGGCGGCGACAATCGAGCCGGTGCCGCCCATGGCATAGTGTACGCCCCACTCGCGCTCCAGGTAGTGGATCAGCACATAGAGCGAGGCCGCATCCAGCGGGTTGCCGCCGATCAGCAGCGGGTGGAAGGAGAAACAGCGGCGCAGGAAATCGTCCTGCACGTACTTGGAGACATAGCCGTACACGCTGCGATAGGACTGGAGGCGCACCAAATCCGGCGCCACGCGCAGCATATCGGAGACGTGTAGGAAGGGCTTGTCGATCAGCGCCATGCCCGTGTCGAAGATCTCCTTCGTCGAGTCGATAAAGCGCGTGTAGCCCTCTTTGTCCTGCGGGTTGATCTTGTCGATCTCCTTCAGGATGAACTCGTGGTCGCCGTTATAGTCGAAGGGACGGCCATTTTGGTCGAAGATGCGGTAGAAAGGGTCGCACGGCACGAGCGTGAAGTAATCCTGGCGCTTGCGCCCCGCCATTTCCCAGATTTCGTCAAAGAGGAAGGGCGCGGTGATCACCGTTGGCCCTGCGTCGAACTTGAAGCCGTCCTGCTCGAAGACATAGGCGCGCCCGCCCAGCTTGTCCAACTTCTCGAACACTTCCACGTCATGCCCCTGCGCCGCCAGCCGCACCGCCGCGCCCAGCCCGCCGAACCCGCTGCCGATGATAATGATCTTCTTCTTCACAGCTTTATCCTTTTGTCTATACAAGTTTTGTATTAGTTTTGCACAAGTTTATCACAGCATACAAGCTCGCGCCTAATCTCTCCGTCAGGTGTCTCCGCTGTGGCTGTTTTGGGCTGGGTGCGGGCAAAACAAGCGTATAAAACAATACGGCGCCCGGCAAAGTACGGCGGGCGCCGTTTCGCATGTTCTAGGTCTCCGGCGCGCCGGCTCCCGCCTGGAGCGCGCCTGGTTTCTTCCCGTCGCGGCTAGGCGACCCGCTCCAGGAAGCGCACGTCGTTGTCGTAGAAGTAGCGGATGTCGTCGATGCTGCGCTTGAGGATGGCCTGGCGCTCGATGCCCATGCCGAAGGCAAAGCCGCTGAACTCCGCCGGGTCATAGCCGCCGTTGCGCAGCACGACCGGATGCACCATGCCCGCGCCTAGGATCTCCAGCCAGCCGGAATATTTGCACATGCGGCAGCCCTGCGCGCCGCACAAAATGCAGTCGATGTCCACCTCCACGCTCGGCTCGGTAAAAGGGAAATACGACTTGCGGAAGCGGATCTTGCGCCCTTCGCCGTACATTTGGTTGGCGAAGTTCAAGAGCACGCCTTTGAGGTCGCTGAAGGTGATTGAGCGCCCCACGACTAGCCCTTCCACCTGATAGAACATCATCTCGGCGCGGGCGGTGACGTCCTCGTTGCGATAGCACTTGCCGGAGACGATCACGCGGATCGGCTCGGGCGCGTAGGCGCGCATGGCGTGCATTTGTCCAGGGCTGGTGTGCGTGCGCAAGATCACGTCCGGGTTGGTGGTGAAGAAGGTGTCCTGCATCTCGCGCGCCGGGTGACCGGGCGCGAAGTTGAGCAGGCCGAAGTTGAGGTCGTCGCTCTCCACCTCGCGCGAGTCGAAGACCTGAAAGCCCATCTGCGACAGGATCTGCACGATCTGGCGCAGCGCGGTGGTGGTGGGGTGATAGGCGCCGACGGGCGGGCGTCGCCCCGGCAAGGTGACGTCGATGCCTTCGCTGCTGAGTGCGCGCGTCATTTCGTCGCCGGCAATTGCGGCCTGGCGCTCTTGCAGCGCGGCTTCGAGTTCGACTTTGATGTCGTTGGCGAGCTTGCCCACGGCGGGGCGCTCCTTCTTGGACAGCTGCATCATGCCGCCTAACATCGCGGTTAAGTCGCCCTTGCGTCCCAGCACCTGGCTGTGCCAGGCGCGCGTTTCCTCGCTGGTCGTGGCGGCGGCTAGCTCCGCCAGCGCGTGCTCGCGCAGCTGCGCCAGATCCTGTAACAAATTGCTCATGCTTGCCTCGTGTCTTGGTGAAAACTGCTTCGTTGTTGATTCCCCAGGAAGCTCGCAGCTTCCTCGAAGAGGATCGTGCCCTGCAAGGCGTCGCCGCGCAGGGCGTCCAGGCGCACGCGTGTGAGGCGGTTGGCCGGCGCGAGGGTCGCGGGGGCCTGCGCGGTCACGCGCAAATAGTTGTCCGTCCACCCGGCCCACCAGCACAGCGCGGGGTTATCCGCGGGCTGCGGCGCGCCCTCCCACAGCACGGCGCGCTGCGTACCGACGAAGCGGCTGCGTTCCTGGCGTCCCGTCTCTGCCACGACAGCGTGGGCGCGGCGACTGCGCTCCTTCTTGACCGCAACCTCCACCTGTGGGGCGAAGGCCGCTGCCGCCGTGCCGGGGCGCGGGCTATAGGGAAAGACATGGGCGTGGGCGAAGCGCATTTCTTGCACAAACTCCAGCCCCTGCGCAAAGTCGCGTTCGCTCTCGCCGGGAAAGCCCACGATCAGGTCCGTGGTGAGAATCAGGTCGGGGATGGCGGCGCGCGCCTCGGTGACCAGTTGGCGAAAGCTCGCCACGGTGCAGCGTCGCCCCATGCGCCGCAGCAGGGCGTCCGTGCCGGCTTGCAGGGGCAGGTGCAGGTGCGGGCAGAGCCTGTGCGGCCAACGCTGCCACAGCTCAAAAAAGCCGTCCGCCAGTTCCCACGGCTCCAGGCTGCTCAGGCGCAGGCGTGCGATGTCCGTCTCCGTCAGGAGGGCGTCGATCAGGCGGCGCAGGTCGCCGGCCTGTGCGCCCGCCAAGTCGCGGCCATAGCTGCCCAGATGGACGCCGGTCAACACGGCCTCTTGCACGCCTTCGCGCACGAGCGCCTGCACCTCCGCCACGACTTCCGCCACGGGGCGGCTGCGTCCCTGGCCGCGTGCCAGCGTTACCACGCAAAAGGTGCAGCGGTTGTCGCAGCCGTCCTGCACCTTGATAAAGGCGCGCGTGCGCGATGTGCGCGCTGCCGGATTGTCTGGACTATCGAATGCGCTGTTGAAGATCTCAGGCGCCGCGCCGTCAAACGGGTTGCCGTCCGGGGCGATGCGCGCCAGATCAGCCGGGTCGTCCAGCTCGGCGCTCCACGGCTCCAGCAGGAGCGGCAGCAAGTCTTTGCGCGTGTTGTCTACGGTCAGGGCCACGCCGGGCAGCGCGGCGGCCTTGTCCGGGGCCAGCGTAGACCAGCAGCCTGTCAGCGCGATGCGGGCCTCGGGGTTGGCGCGGTGCAGTTGACGGATGCGTTGGCGGCTGCTGCGCGCGGCGTCTTGGGTCACCGTGCAACTGTTGAAGACGCACACTTGCGCCAGTTCCGGCGCGTCGACCACCTGATGGCCGGCCGCGCGCAGGCGCCGCGCCAGCGTTTCCATCTCGCTGTAGTTCAGACGGCAGCCGATTTGGTCCAGATAAACGCGCATAAACGCCTGTCGCTTGCTCTTCCTGCTCGTCCCGCGCCGCTGCTTACGCGCGGCAACTGTCCAACCGATTCCCACGCGGCAAGTATAGCATAGCCGCGCCCGAAGCGCCGAGCTAAGGGCATAGTTTCCGCTATTGCCCGGCGTCTATGCTACACTGACGCCCGCGGGCGTCTATGATACACTGACGGATACACTGACGTCGTCTGCGCATGACGCGCGCCGTAAATTCACCTGCTGCCAAACCCGTCCGCCGAGGGAGTGCGTCGCCCGATCGCCCATATGTCTAGAACCAATTCTCGCCTGCGCCTGCACTTGGCCGTCCTCGGCTTGTATACGCTGCTCGCCGTGATCCTGTCTTGGCCGTTGGTCACGCGCCTTAGCGCGGCCGTGCCGGGCGTGCCGCAGTGGGCCTTCGACGAGTCCACCTTCCTGTGGAACACGTGGTACTTGAAGCACGCCCTGGTTGACACGCTCAGCAGCCCGCTGCACACGGAGCTGATCTGGTATCCGCTGGGCATCGACCTCGTGCTCTACACCTATAACTTCTTCCATGCCCTGCTGGCGCAGCCGCTGATGCTGGCGGCTAACTTGCCGCTTGCCAGCAACCTAGCGCTCCTGGCGGGGACCGTACTCAGCGCCTACGGCGTCTTTCTGCTTGTCCTCTACCTGCTCGGGGTAAGCGGCGCGCAAAAGGTCCAGTCGCCGGATGAGCGGCGCGCCATGACGTTAGCTGCGGTGGCGGGCGGCCTGCTCTACGCCTTCGCCGCCAACCGCGCCATCTATGCCACGCTGGGCCATTATGACATGGTGACCACGCAGTGGATCCCCTTCTACGCGCTGGCGCTGCTGCGCAGCCTGGACTTGCGTCTGTCGCAGCGCAGTCGCCTGGCCGCGGCGGGGTTAGCGGGCCTCTTCCTGGCCCTCAACGGGCTGGCGGAGATGATTACGGCGCTCTTCTTGGGCATGTTCACGCTGATCGTGGTTGTGTGTTTGCTGCTGCCAAGCCTGCGCCGCACAGACGCAGATAAGGAGCTGTCCTCATTTCGTTCGCTCCTGGGCGCGATGATCCTCTCTGGCGCGACGCTGGGCGCGGTCGCCTTCCTCGTGTGGTCGCCCGTGCTCATCCCCATCCTGACGCAGTTTCTGACGGACGACTTCTCGCTGCAAGGCTGGGGCGAGGCCATCCCGCTCAGCACGGACCTG
>JBBSBO010000170.1:0-6090 GCA_038251215.1 Caldilineales bacterium | reverse complement strand
GCCGCGTCAAGCTCAACGCGTGCGCGTAATTTCCTTGTTCCACGCTGTGGCGGATCAAGCGCGCCAGGGCGCGCACCAGCCGCCGATCCGTCTGCTCGCGCATGACCGCCAGCCACTGTTCGAAGGCCGGGCAGTCGTCTGTGGCAAAGCCTTCGAGGAAACTGCCGCGGGCCAGGTCAACCGCCTGCCGGCACTCTTCGAAGGCGCGGGGCCGGTCCGCGGCAGACAGCGCATTGAACTGGGCGAGGTCGACAGAAACATCGCTCGCCGGGTTGAGCTGCAGCGTGTCGAGGGTGATGAGCAAAAACGGCGGCTCGGCGGTACGGTCTTGGATCGCGGTGCGTAGAGTCGCCAATGCATGGCGCAGGCTTTCCAGCGAGGCCGCGGCCGGCCGGTCCGGCCACAGCATTTCTGCCAGGGCCTCGCGCCGGTGGGGGCGATCCGCCTCCGCGGCGAGGTATGCCAGCAGCGCGCGGACTTTGTTCGATTCAAAGCCTGCGAGCGGCTTGCCGTCGAGCGCGGCCTGAAAGGGGCCGAGAAGGGAGAGAACAAGCTGCGCCATGTTGATGTCCCGGGAACTGAACCTACGGTCACGCCCGAGGACAGGGAAATGCGTGAAGTGCGCTGTCTGCATTATCGCGCCCCAGGGCCGCGTTGGCAATGCCTTGACGCAAATCCGTTTCCACGTCGATTCGCACAGCTATTTCACGTCTGCTTCACGCTTTTTTCACGGCGGCGCCACGCCGGCTTCACGCAGCGCGGCTAAAGTTGAAGCAGGTTCGTAGGCGACGATGCGCCGCGCGCCTGTCGCGAAAAGGAGGACAGCCGTGAAGCGTGGAAGATCGAAGCTGGATTGGCTTGTGCTGGAGAATGAGGACGATGAATTTCCTGCATCGCCGGTTCCGGTCACGCCGCCGCGGCGGCGCTACCGGAGCGTCCTGCTTGGAGGGATCCGTGTTGTCTTCGCCGGTCTCTTGATCGGCGGGAATGCCCTGGTGCATACGGCGGATCAAGGTCTGGAGAGCATTGATCGTGAGTTGGAAGCGACCATCGCCCTGGAGGAGTGGGCGACCGCGCCGTCACAAGGCGCGTCCAACTCAAGCGCGGAAATCAGCCGGACAGTAAAGGTGCCGTTCGTGGGCGATACTCCGTCTGAATCGGCGCGGCAGAAAACGGGCGTGGAGACGCAGGTGCTGGAGATCACGTTTTCACACGACTTAGCGGTGGTGCAGGTATTGGAATCGCGCGTCTATCCGGACGGGCAGACGGAATCTTTGCAACGGCTGCGCTTCTATCGCTACGATGGGCAGGAGTGGGTGCGCACGGCCCCGGATGAGGGCTATTGGGGTGCGCCCATGACGCTGGAAACGGAGCGCTTCGTCTTCAAGTATCGCAAGCAGGACCACAGCGTCGTGGCGCGCGCTGCGCCCGCGATAGACGCCGCCGCCATCGACCTGCGCGCGGCCCTCGGGCTGCCGCCGCCTGCCGGCAAAGTGACGGTGACGGTGTATCCAGGATCAAACGGGGCGCGAGCGCCGTCCTTTGTGGACGATGAACTGCAACTCATATCGCCTACTCTCCTGCCGATTCCCATCGGCCTGACCGCGCAACAGCTCTTGACTTGGCAGGCGATTGGCCCGTTTGCCACGCACACGCTGGACGAGGCCAAAGCGGCCCAGCCCATCTACGGCGAGTGGCGCTATATGGCCGAGGTAATCGAGCGGTGGTTGCTGCTCCAGCACAATGAACTGCAAACAGCCTGGCGGGACGATCTGCTGGCCTGGCGACGCGACGTCTACGCGGCGGGGGCCCCAGAGAACGCGACCCTTGCCACGGCCGGTCTGGCGGATCTCTGCGCCAAGCACCACATTTGGGAACGGATTGTATGGTTCCAGGGGTCCGGCATTGGGGCGCACTGTCTTTCACCGGCGTCCGCCGCGCCGGCGAGTTTGATCGACATTGATACGCTGGCGCAGCTCTGGCAACCTGAGACACTCGACTTGTACCCCTTCTATACGACGTCCGCCGAGCCGGTTGACGCGGCGCTCGTCACGACCATCGTAGACTATATGGTGCTCACCTACGGGCGTGAGTCTTTGCCTCGATTGTGGCGGGGCTTCGGCGCCTACCATACGTGGGATACTCTGATCCCGGTGGTGTTCGGCGTTTCGGCGGAAACCTTCGAGCGCGGCTGGCAGGAGTACCAGTTGCAGCCGCTGCTTTGCGATCCGCTGCCAAGCCCGTGACTTCTTGCCGTTTTTTCAACCCCGCATAACAGTGCGCCGCCGGCTTCACGTAGACCGGCGGCGCACCCGCGCGCTTTTTGCGCGATTGACTATTTCTCCTGTTTCAAGATAATAGCCACTGTCGCGCCCAGCTTCGCTGTCCTCATTGTCGCCCCCTTCGAGTCGTTGCCGAACTTCACAGCACCGCGCGCAAGCCTTCCGATAGACGAAGGTTCGACTTCCAAACGCTGCCTGTGGGTCTGGCCCAGCCGGAAGGGATGCCACGGATGCGGCAGTTCGCCGATCTGGAAATCCGCATATTACCCCTCGAGGCCGAGGGCTTCCCAGTAGAGTTGACCGTAGACGGGCAGCGCCAGTACGCGCGCGGCTATGCGGCGGGCGATTTCTTGCCGTGGACGCCGACGCCGGCGCCGGAGGAGGACGGGCGACGCCTCTTCGCGTGGCTCTTCGGCGACGCGGCGCTGCGCACGGCCTGGGCCGAGGTGCGCGGGGCGCATCCGCAGCGGCGCATCCGTCTGCGCATCGACGCCGAGGCGCCGCAGCTCCACGCCCTGCCCTGGGAGATGATGCGTGCGCCGGAGGACGATACGAACCTGCCTTTGGCCGCAGGCAGCAGCACGCCCTTCTCGCGCTACCTGGCCGGTCCCTGGGATCCCGGTGCGGCCATCCCGCGGCGGCCCATCCAGATCGCGGTCGCCGTGGCCGCGCCGGAGAACCTGGCGGAGTATGGCCTGGCGCCGATTGACGCGGCAGCGGAATGGCAGGCGCTGCAAGCGGCGCTGGCCGGCGTGGACGCGGAATTCGTGCAAGTGGCGCAGCCGTGTACGCTTGCCGCGCTGGAGGCCGCCGTGCAGGATGGCTGTCACATTCTGCATTTTATCGGGCACGGCGCCTTTGGCCGCAACAGCGACGAAGCCGTGCTCTATCTGGCGGACGAGAGCAACCAGGTGCGGCCCGTGCGCGAGCAGGAGCTGGCTGCGATGCTGGCGCGCCGGCTGGTCGACACGGATAACGCGCCGAATGGTTCAGCGGGTAACTCGACCGGCGCACCGGGCGGAGGCCGGTTGCGGCTTGTCTTCCTGGCCGCGTGCCAAAGCGCCACGCGCAGCCCCGCCGGCGCCTTCCGCGGCCTGGCGCCCAGCCTCGTGGCCGCGGGCGTGCCGGCTGTGGTCGCCATGCAAGACCTTGTGGCGGTAGAGACGGCGCAGGCGTTCAGCGCGGCATTCTACCGGCAGCTCATGCGCCATGGCCTGGTCGACTTGGCGTGCAACGAGGCGCGCGCGGCCATCCTCACACGCAGCCTGCCGGGCGCGGCCGTGCCCGTGCTCTTTATGCGCCTGGAGCAGGGCGTGCTGCTCGACATGCCCGCGCCGGCAGGGCCTCGCGGGTGGAGCGTGCCCTTCTGGCTAGCGGCGGCGTTAGTGGCAGTGGTGATCGTGGCGACGGCAATTGGTCTGAGCGTGTCGCCCTGGTTCGCCCCGCAGCCGCCGCCTCCGCCGGACACGCCGACGCCCGCCCCGCCTACGTCGACGCCCACGCCCGTGCCGATGGGCGGCACGTTCAATGTAGCCGTGGCGCGCTTCGGCGAACTGGATGCGAGCGGCGCGGCTATCCCTTCGGCGGCGGGCGCCACCTACAGCCAGTGGATCTTCAGCGCATTGCAGGCGGAATTCGCGTCGAGCCAGGAATTGTTGGGGCAGGGCAACCTCGTCGAAGTGTGGCTGGCCCCGCCTGATTTCGGCGCGGACGGCGTGGCGTCCGGCGTGATCCTGGGCGCAAGCGAGGCGGACCGCGCCGAGTCCGCCCATCACCTGGCGTCGGAGCTGCACGCCGATATGTTGATCTACGGCAACTTGGCGGCGGATGCCGAGGGTTCCGCCGCAACGGGCGGGGAGTCGAAACAGTTGGAGTTCGAGTTGTTCATCGAACCGGCCTTTGGCGAGGAGATCCAGCAGATCGCGGGGCATCATACGCTGGGCGGGGGCGTGGCGGTGGCGGCTAACCCCGCCGGGCTGAATAAGGTCGCCATAGCCCGCCTACTGGAATCGCGCGCCGAGGCGCTTGCCGGCGTGACGGTGGGGCTGATCCTCGACTTGCTGGGCGACCATGAGCGCGCCCTCGGCATCTTCACGACACTGGCGGACGATCCCAAGCAAGTGGCCGACCATGCGCTGGCCCAACTGCTCTACTCATTTATCGGCCGGCAGCAGCTCTTCTTGGGCCACGATGACGAGGCGGAGGCCGCGCTCAACCAGGCGCTGGCGGCTGACCCCAATTCGCCGCGCGCCCACGTCGTGCTGGGCAGCGTCTTCCTCAAACGGGCCGGCGAGCGCATGGCCGCGGACAGCAGCCCCGCGCCCGAGTTGACCGCCGAGGCGCTGCGCCACTATCAACTGGCCGCGGAGAACGCCGCGGGCGACACGCTGCTGAAGCAGTCGTCGCGCCTGGCGCTCGGCTCGGCCTATGTCGTGGCGGGGCAGAGCGCCTATTTGGGCGATGACCTGGCGCAGGCGCGCGACCTGCTGGGGCGCGGGCTGAGTGAACTGGAGGGCGTCACGGGCGCGCTGGAGCAGGCCGGGCTGGTCCGCTATCTGGCGCAGGCGCGCCAGTTCGAGGGCAACGCCTATTTCCTGTTGGCCGACATCGCCCGCATAGAGGACGACGCCGCGGCTCGCCGGTCGCGCCTGCAAGAGGCGAGCGTCGCCTATCAACAGTGCATCGACCAGGGCGACTTGGCCCCGGCAGATGCCACGCTGAGCGAACAGATCATCGCAGGCGTCTGCCGCCCCTATCTACAGCAGGTGGCGCAGACCCTGGAGGAATTGAAGTAGACGAATGGGTGACAAGGGAGGCAGACTGTGAATCGACAAAGAGCGGCATGGCGCTGGATGCTGGGGATGCCCGCCGTTACTGTGGCGCTGGCGGCGGCGCTGGGATTGGCGTTGATGTTTGGGCTGACGCTTCACGCCCAAGCCGAGAATGTGATCGTGCCGGGGTTGCCGGTGACGGATGAGGTGACCAGCCGCCGCGGGGACGAGTGGGCCGTGGGGCTGTGTTTGAGCGATGTCGTGACGATCACCATGCAGAGCGAGGCATTCGCCCCCTTCATCGAGGTGTTCGAGCCGGGCGCGGAAGAGTCGGCGGCCTTCGCCACAGCCATCAGCGACACGGCGACGCTGACGGGCTTTGTGGCGGCGGCTGCGGGCGACTATACCATCGTGGCTGCGGGCGAAGGCTTGAGCGCCCGTGGCCCCTATACATTGAGCGTGAGCGGAGCCGCGCCCGACGCAGGCGACGGCGCGGACGTGCGCATGGCGCCAGGGCAACTCGTCACCGCCACGCTGCGCCCGCTGCGCACGATAGCGCTGGGCTTCCACGGCTGCGAAGGGGATGTGGTGCGCGTCGACGCGGCCGGCGACGCATTCGAGCCGGCGATGGAGTTGTTCGCCCCCGGCGAAGAGGAGCCGTTGGCGAGCAGCTCCGGCGTCGAAGGGGGCGGCCCCGAGGGCGGCGGCGCGGCCCAGGTCGCGGACCAAGTGTTGCCCCGCAGCGGCGACTATACGGTGATCGTGTTTGGCCCCTCGCGCTTGGATCAAGGCGATGTCGAGCTGCTGCTGACGGTCGTGAGCACGGGCGCAGCCACCTCCACCCTTCCGTCGACAGTGACGGCAGGTTCTGCCGCCGCGCCGACGAGAGTCTCGACGGCGACGCCGATTCCGTCAGCTACGCCGCGGCCGCTGGGCATAACCTGCACGGTTAGCGCCGACCGGCTGAATCTGCGCGCCGGGCCGGGGCTGGAATTCGCGCCGCCGCTGGCTGTGCTGCCGCGTGACACAGAGCTGCT
>JBBSBO010000169.1:0-6093 GCA_038251215.1 Caldilineales bacterium | reverse complement strand
GGTAGTGGCGCAGCGCTAAGGCTTGGTTCCGGGCGATAGCCTGCACGCGCGTTCCGGCAGCGACAGCTTTGTGTTGGAGATCGTGGGGCTGCTAGCGCCGAACGACGACCTCAGCCGGCGCGCACTCGACGCGCTGGTGATCGCAGACATCGGCACGGCACAGGAGGCGTTGGGCAAGACGGGCAAGCTCGACCGCATCTACCTGATCGTACACGACTGGGCCGAGGGCGAGCCCGCGTTGGCGCGCATCGAAGCGATCCTGCCGCCGGACGCGCGCATCATCGCCACCGCCGCCGGCGAAGGCGCTGTCAACCAGATGACCGCGGCTTTCCAGTTGAACTTGACGGCGCTCAGCCTGTTGGCGCTGGTGGTGGGCATGTTCCTGATCTACAACACCGTTACCTTCAGCGTGGTGCAGCGTCGACCGGTGCTGGGCAGCTTAGCCGCGCTGGGCATGACGCGCCCGGAGATCTTCAGCTTGATCTTGCTGGAGGCGCTGGCGCTGGGCTTGGTAGGGACAGTAGCAGTCTTGGGCTTGGGCGTGGCGCTGGGCCGCGGCGCGGTGCAGCTCGTCACGCAGACGATCAACGACTTGTTCTTTGTGGTCAACGTGCGCGAGATCGACATCAGCGCGGCGTCGTTGGTGAAGGGCGCGGTGGCGGGCATCGCCGCTACGGCCATCGGCGCGGTGATTCCGGCCTTCGAGGCGACCAGCGTGCCGCCCGCCGGAGCGATGCGGCGCAGCAACATCGAGGAGCGGACGCGGGCCGCGCTGCCGTGGGTCAGCGGCGCGGGGCTGGCGCTGATCGCAGGCGGCGGCCTGATGCTCATCCCGGAGGGCAGCCTGGTTCTCAGCTTTGCCGGCTTGTTCGGCATCATTTTGGGCAGCGCGCTGCTCACGCCGCTGCTGACCCTGGGCCTGATGGCGCCGATGCAGCGGCTGGGGCCGCGCATGGCGGGCGTGATCGGGCGTATGGCCCCGCGCTATGTGGTGCGCTCACTTAGCCGCACGTCGGTCGCCGTCGCCGCGCTGATGGTGGCGGTGAGCGTGATCATCGGCGTGGGCATCATGACCGGCAGCTTCCGCACGACGGTGAGCCAGTGGCTGGAGGATATTTTGCAGGCGGACATCTTCGTGTCGCCGCCATCGCTCAACGCCAACCAGATGTTGACGACGCTCGACGCACAGACGGTGCAGGAAGTGTCCGCCTTTCCCGGCATCGCGCACGTGGCGACGACGCGCGAGGTCAACGTGCCGCTGTATGTGGCGCAGGGCGGCGGTGCGCCGGGCGAAGCGGGCGAGACATCCGGCGAGACAGCCGAAGAAGTGCGCCTGGTGGCGCTGAGCGATGACCTCGCCGGGGCCGACCGCCGCTATCGGGACGCCATCGGCGATTGGCGCGTGACGTGGCAGGCGTTGGAGGGCGGCAGCGTGCTGATCACCGAGCCGCTGGCGCGACGTTATGGCCTGGGCGTGGGCGACATGGCAACGTTGCAGACCGACGCCGGGCGCCGGCAGTTTCCGATTGCGGGCGTTGCCGTTGACTACGACGTGCGCCCCGTGGTCTTTATGTATGAACCCGTCTTCCGCCGCTGGTGGAACGACGACAGGATTTCGGCGCTGGGCCTCTTCGTGCAGGACGGGGTCGATGTGGAGGAGAAAGTGGCGGAGATTCGCACGGCCTTCGCGGGCCGGGCGGAGCTGGTGGTGCGCTCCAACAAGGGCACGCGCGATGCGGCGCTGGAGGTGTTCGACCGCACCTTTGCCATTACGGTAGCGCTGCAATTGCTGGCTGCGATTGTGGCCTTCATCGGCATTCTGAGCACGTTGATGAGCTTGCAACTGGAGCGGCGGCGTGAGATCGGCGTGCTGCGCGCCACAGGCATGACGCGCGGGCAGTTGTGGCAGCTGTCATTGTTGGAGACAGGGCTGATCGGCGGCAGCGCGGGGCTGTTGGCGCTGCCCACCGGGCTGGCGCTAGCGGTGGTGCTGATCTACATCATCAACCTGCGCTCGTTCGGCTGGACGCTGCAGATGCAGCTGGACCCGTGGCAATTTGTGCAGGCCTTTGGCGTGGCGCTGGGCGCTGCGCTGCTGGCAGGCATCTACCCGGCCTGGCGCATGGGGCGCACGCAGCCCGCCAACGCCGTGCGCTCGGAGTGAATCAAAAAAGCGTGCAGGGAGCCGCCGGCTCCCTGCACGTTAGACGCTTCCTCAGACGTTTCTCGCAGGCAGTATGCCCTACGCCATCAACATTTGATCAAGCGAATCGGCGACCTGTCCATAGACGGGGGATTCGGCGCGGTTAAGGCGCATCTGATTCGCCACGCGGCGCAGCAGCCCGGGGTTGGCCTCGGCCAGCTTATGCGTCATGGTGAACCAAAGCTTGCACAGCTCCTGGTTTTCGTGCGTGGCGGCGTTGATGGCGATCTCCGCAGGAGTGGTGGTGTTGAGGCTGGGGTTGGCGGCGGTCAGGCCCAACTCGCGCCAGGCGTTGACCCAGTAGTAGGAGAGCATGGGGTTGATCAGCCCGCGCATGCGGCTCCACAGCGGATCGTCCTCCTGTACCAGGTAGAAGAAGGCCAAGTAGTAGGGCCGAGAGTTGGCGTAGTCGCGGTGGATCTGCGAGAGTTCGCCGGCTTTGACGGAGGCATACGAGGCCATGTACCAGCGCAGATCTTCGAGGCCGGCGCCCGGCTCGCCCAGCTCGATGGCGTCCCATTGCAGGCGGCAAGCGAGCAGGTAGCTGCGCGCCGAAGCGGCGAAGTCCTGCGAGCGTTGGAGCATGGCAGTTTTGGCCAACGCACGCGCCTTTTCGGCGCTGCGCGGCAGGTTGTCGGGCACTTGGATGTTCTGGATGTCGTAGCAGAGCAGTTCCAGCGCCGGCTCATCCACGAAGGGGACGGTGCTGTGGCCCGGCAGGCTGTAGCCGGTTTCGTCGCGCAGGATTTGGCCGCGCGCCTGGAGGTCGTCGAGCAGGCTCTGGATGTATTCCACTTGGTCGTGGTCGTTGAGCAGGATGGCGGCCAGTTCGGCGCGGTCGATCTCCAGGCCGGCGTTGATCACGGCGTAGACAAAGCCGGACTCGGCGCGCTGGACGAAAGCGGCTTCGCTGTCGATCTCGTCGGCCAGGCGCACGGGCACATGCACGGATGCGACCTGATCGTTGTAGTCGAAGGAGCGCTGGCGAAAGCCCATTTGCCAGATCTGGCGCAGCGTAGTTTTGCTGCGGATCAGCCCCTGCGTCTCGTAGCGCAAGCAGAGTTGCTCGAGCAGATCGTCAGTGGTATGGCCGTTGGGCGTTTCGGTGAGTTCGCGATAGATGTCGCGCAGCACGTCGCGGCGCGTGCTGAAGTCGACGGAGGTCATCTTGAGGCGGTTGAAGATCTGCTTGTATTGGTTGCGCAGCGTGGGCGGCGTGGGCGTCAGGTCCAGCGATTGCACGGCTTCGGCGATGGGACGGCGTGAGGAGGCTGCCTGTCCGTTGGTTTGGCCGTTGGCATGGGCCGGCGCCTTCCAGGGGTGCAGGTCGGCGTCGCTTGCCACTTTGAAGTCCTTGGACGCGACGTAGAGCTGCAAGTCCTTCACGAAGAGGCTGATCAGGTCGGCGTTGTATTCCAGCCAGTTCTTGAACTGGGAATAGCCGAAGTTGGCCTCGTTGAAGGCCGAGTCCATCAGGAGCATGGTTTGTTTGAGCTTAGCCGCCAGCACGGGCAGCTCGCCGCGCTGGGCATGTACCGCCAGCGCCTTGCTGAGCAGGCTGCGCGCGGTTTCGTCGTCGGGGCCGGCGGGGGCCTGGCCGGCGTGCGGGTCATGCAGGTCGCCGAGTATGGACTCCAGGTAGATGAACTCGTCGCAGGCCTTGATCAGCAGGGGGTGCGTCACGTCGCGCGGGCCGATGCCCAATGTGTAGCGGCTATATTCGCGCAGCTTCGTGACGAGCGGGCCGAAGTCGCTGTCACCGGAGACGATCACGAATGTCTGGATTTGCGTGCGGGTGATCGCCGTCTCCAGGGCATCCAGCGCCATGCGGATGTCGGCGCGATTCTTGCCGGCGCGCACGCTGTAAATCTGGATGAGGTCGACGGAATTGTTCATCAATTCTTCGCGGTAATGCGAAAAGCGGCTCCAGTCGCCGTAGACGCGCTTGATGACGAGCGGGCCGCGGCTCTGCAGGTACTCCATGAGGGACGTCAGTTCAAAATCGAGGAACTCCTGTTCCGCCCACAGGGCAATGTTTTCAAAGTCGATAAACACGGCAATCTGGTTGCTCATTTGGTTACTCATTAGAGTCTCCTTGACGCTTTAAGTAGAAACCTGCATTGGGCTAGAGAAAGCGGACACTGATCAACACTGATGCAAGAGATATTCACAGATCAATCTGTGCCGATCTATTTTATCCATTCAATCAGTGGCCTATCAATCAGTGGCCTACTTAACACTGCTTGGTACAACTTGGCGCTGTACGACTTTGCACTGAAAAGTTAAGACTTCTATCCGATCATATCATACGCGCCAAGATTCTGAATGTAGCCGGGGCGACGGCGGGCAAATTCAAACGTTTCGCTAATGATCGCCATATGGTCTGCTTACGGGCGAGGAGTACACTGGAACAGACGAAACAAATGCAGATGAATGTCGAGGACACTCGACTACACGCTAGACTGCACAGACATTAGATTGCACGAATACTAGATTGAAAGAACGTAAAGCAACGGACTGTTGTTGGTTCTAGGAGGAAAAAGAAACTCATGGGTAAGATTATTGGCATCGATCTGGGTACGACCAACAGCGTCGTCGCAGTCATGGAAGGCGGCAATTCGACCATTATCGCTAACGCCGAGGGCGCGCGCACCACGCCGTCCGTGGTCGCCTTTACCAAGGGCGGCGACCGGCTGGTAGGCGTGACCGCCAAGCGCCAGGCTGTGGTCAACCCGGAGAACACCGTCTACTCGGTAAAGCGTCTGATGGGCCGTCGTTTTGACGAGCCGGAGACGAAGAAGACGATGGAGATGGTTTCCTACGAGATCGTGGAAGGCCCCCATCAGGATGCGCGCGTGTCTATTCCGATCAAGAACAAAGTGTATACGCCGCAAGAGATCAGCGCCATGATTTTGGGCAAGCTCAAGCGCGACGCCGAGTCGTATTTGGGCGAAGAGGTAAAGCAGGCCGTGATCACCGTGCCCGCCTACTTCAACGACAGCCAGCGCCAGGCGACCAAAGACGCCGGTCAGATTGCCGGCTTGGAAGTGCTGCGCATCATCAACGAGCCGACCGCAGCCGCGGTGGCCTATGGGCTGGACAAGAAGAATGACGAGACGATCCTCGTCTTCGACCTGGGCGGCGGCACCTTCGACGTGTCGGTGCTGGAAGTCGGCGACGGCGTGATCGAGGTGAAATCCACCAATGGCGACACGCACCTGGGCGGCGACGACTGGGATGAGCGCGTGGTGCATTGGCTGAGCGACGAGTTCAAGAAGGAGCAGGGCATCGACCTCAGCCACGACCGACAGGCGCTTCAGCGCTTGCGCGAGGCGGCGGAGAAGGCGAAGATCGAATTGACCGCCACGCCGCAGACCGAGGTGAACCTGCCCTTTATCACGGCGGACAGCAGCGGGCCGAAGCACTTGGTGGCGACGCTGACGCGCAGCAAGTTCGAGCAGTTGACCGCGGACCTGGTGGAGCGCTGCAAGCAGCCCTTTAAGGCCGCGCTGAAGGACTCAGGCGTGAAGGCCGAGCAGTTGGACGAGGTGGTGCTGGTGGGCGGTTCGACCCGTATGCCCATGATTCAGGAGTTGGTGCGCTCGCTGACAGGCAAGGAGCCTCACAAGGGCGTCAACCCTGACGAGGTGGTGGCCGCGGGTGCAGCTTTGCAGGCAGGCGTACTGGCGGGTGAGGTGAGCGATCTGCTCTTGCTGGATGTGACCCCGCTGAGCTTGGGCCTGGAGACGTTGGGTTCGGTGATGACGGTGCTCATCCCGCGCAACACCACGATCCCGACCAAGAAGACCGAGGTCTTCAGCACGGCGGCGGACAGCCAGACGGCGGTGGACATTCACATCCTACAGGGCGAGCGGCCGATGGCGGGTCAT
>JBBSBO010000168.1:0-6099 GCA_038251215.1 Caldilineales bacterium | reverse complement strand
TCCGGCCATGCATCGCCGGAGGCCTGGACGAAGCTGTACCAGGGCGTGCTGAGCTGGTAGTTGCCGGACCAGTTATTCTGTTCCCACACGCTGCGCTCGAGGCCGAGCAGGTTGACGTCGATGCCGAAGTCGGCCCACATATCGGCGGCGGCGGTAGCCATGCGGAAGGCGTCATTCTCATCCGGGGGCGACTGGATGTCGAGCTTCCAGGGCGTGCCGTCCGGCTTGAGCCATTTGTCGTTGTTGTCGCGGGTGAAGCCGTTCTTGAGGAGCAGCTTCTCGGCGGCAGCAGTGTCGAACTTCCACCAGCCGGTGCCGAAGACTTCGCGCGGCGTGCCGGGTACGGTGTAGCCCTGCGCTTCGGCCCACGCTGCGATCTGATCGGGCACGGTCGGGTCGTACGGCTTGTACATTTCGCCCGGCGCGATTTCGATCTCGAGGTTCTGCAGCCAATCTTCCATCGGGTCAAGATACATCTTGCTCAAGGAAGCGGTGGGGGGCACGGGCATGGTCGTCACCTTGGCGACGCCGCCGATGTACTCGGTTTGCAATTCGACGATGTTGATCGCCAGCGCCAACGCCCAGCGTACATCCTTGTTGGCGTAGATGGGGTCGGACTCGACGTTGAAGGCGATCTGGCGGGTGCTGACTTCGTTGGGATAGGCCCACGGGAAGTCAACGTACCAGGAGCGCGCGGTCGGCGTGGTGTCCAACACGGTTTGGAAGGCTTCGAAGTCGACATCGAAGAAGACGTCGAGGTCGCCGCGGGACATGGCGATGGCCTTCTTGGCGCTGTCGCCGTAGAAGATAGTCAGGACATACTTGGGGCCGGGGTTATCGACCACGATGCCGGCGACCGTGCGGTCCCAGTCATCGCGCCGTGTGTACAGTTCCCAGTAACCGTTGGGGTCGGATTGGGTAGGCACATACGTGCCGAGGACAACGGGTTCACTGAAAGTGAACGTTACAGGGTCGTCGACCGTCTCGAAGATATGCTTGGGCATGATGTACATGCCGTTCCAGCGCGTCTCGAAGATGGTGTGGAAGCGGGGGTTCGGCTCGCTCAGGTTAAACTGCACACTGAAGTCGCCGGTCTTTTCCACGGACGTCAGGAACTGGTTGAACTGCGCTGACCAACCGCCTTTGTTGAGTGCAGGGTTGGATTTGAGCAATTCAACCGTGTAGACCAGGTCGTCGGCAGTGAACTGCACGCCGTCACTCCAGTAGAGGTTGTCGCGCAGGTCGACGTTCATCTGCGTGAAGTCGTCGTTGTAGATCGGATCGGAGATGGCGGCGCCGTAGATGCGCTCGCCCGTCTCTTGGTCGCGATACCACAGGGTTTCCATCATCAGCGCGTGGCGGTGCGGCTCATGCGGGCCGACGACCCAGAAGTTGTAGTTGTCGATCACGCTGTAACGGAAGATCTGATCCGCGACGAAGAGTTCGTTGCGGGGCACTGAAACAGGAAGCTGCGACTCGCCGGCGGGGGCAGGGGCTGCGGCTTCGCCTGCCGGACCGGCCGCCGGTGCGGCACAGGCTGTGATGGCCAAGACCATCAACAGCGCGAAGACCGTGCTGAACGCACTCCTCAATCTTCTGGACATGTTCATCTCCTTGTTGTTGGACTTAATCATTGAACTTGCGTACTGAACTTGCTTGCTGAACTGAATTGGGGAACGTGCTGAGTAGACCTGGCAAATGCCAGGGAAAACCACGCGTTGGTAGAATCTTGACCATGGCGCGCGACAAATCTGCCGCGCGAACAGATATTAGGTTGGCGTGTCGCAGGGAGGAAGGAAGTCATTCCTTGTGCGAACAAGAGGCCGAAATGGTCGACCACAGCCGGAAGGCGGAAAGCAAGAGAATGGGTAGTGGGATGGGCAATGGATCGAGAACACATGGGTTACACTTCCATTGTGAAAAACAGTATAGCATAGGTTGCAGGCGGCGTCAATTTGCGTTTTCGTCGGGAAACTCCCGGCCACCCTTACCGCGCTGCGCGTTTTGCACGGCATATTGCACCGTAAAAGGCGCGAAATCCGGCGTTTTCGCCGCCTGGCTGAAGGGCAATCGGGTTTTCAATACTCCTATTGGGCGCTTGTCGCCGTCGTAGGCGGACCTGATATGTAAGCTTTGACGATAAAGGTCCTGGAAATTTGGCGTGGTATTTGACTGCGCACAACACGGCCGAAATGGTTTCGTAAGCGTACCACGTTCCCTATATTTGCGCGCAAGGCGTGGGCCGGCTGCCGGGCAACACGCTGTGTTTTGACCATGCCGGCGAATCGGGATAGAATTCGCAGGGAGTTGCCGCCGGTGCATGGCGATCCACCGCGCCTTCTATCGCACGGTCGTTCCACGCTGCCAAGCTACAGTTAGCCATTGAGTAGCCATTGAGTGCGCTTGTGACCCGCAGACAGCGCGTGCTGTGTTACGTTATTCTTAACTGCATCGCTCTATCTCTCGTCGGTTTCGGCCCGCCGAAGCTTGTGGATCGCGAGGTCGCGGCGACGGTGCGGTTGGGGCCAGGCGAGTTGCGCCAGTGGGCGGAAGCGGCGGAGGCGCCGGCGATCTCGGCGGCAGCGCTCGTCGTCTATGATGTCGACGCCCAGCGCAGCCTCTATGCGCGCCGCGCCGACGCGGCTTTGCCGCCTGCCAGCCTCACCAAACTGATGACCGCACTGCTGGTCCTCGAATCCGGGCATTTGGACGACGAGGTGACGATCCTCGACGAGGATTTGATGGGCGGCTCCAGTATGGGATTGGCAGCGGGCGAGACGCTGACGGTGCAAGAGCTTTTGTGGGGCTTGCTGGTGGCCAGCGGCAATGATGCCGCCATGGCAGTGGCGCGACATTTGGCGGGCGATGTTCCCGGTTTCGTCGAGGCAATGAACCGGCGAGCCGCCGAGTTGGGCATGGACCAAACGAGTTTTCGTAACCCGCACGGCCTGGACGAGGAGGGTCACGTCGCCGGCGCCGGCGACTTAATCAACCTGACGCTGCGCTTGCTCGACTACCCTCTGTTTATGCAGATCGTGGGGTCGCGCACGGCGGAGATCGCGGGCCATATTTTGATCAACACGAACGAACTGCTGGGCGCGTACCCGGGCGCGAACGGCGTCAAGACCGGCACGACGGATACGGCGGGCGAATGCCTGATGGCGGGCTTCGAGACGGAGGGTCGCCAGGTGCTGATCGTCGTACTCGGCAGTTCCGACCGCTACGGCGACGTGGAGAAGCTGCACAGTCTGTATCAAGCCAATTATGTGTGGGCGGCGGGCAACGCCGATGACCTGTCGGTCTTGAACCGGCTATATGGCCCCGATGGGGCGATGACGTTCTTGCAGGCGCAGGGCGAGATAGTCTCGGTTCTGCGGCACCGCTGGGGCGATCCCGAGTTGACAAGCTTCCGGAGCGTTGAAGAGCGCACCGGGGAAGGCAGCCAAAGCATGGATGTTGTAGGCAGGGTGGAGTGGCGCGTGGGCGACGTGTTATTGGGCGCGCAAGAATTGACGGTGCGCTAGCCATGGCTGAAGAACGCTTACAGAAGGTGATGGCCGCGGCGGGGATTGGCAGCCGGCGCGCCTGTGAAGCGCTGATCGTCGCCGGCCGCGTCCAAATAAACGGCCACGTGACAACGGAACTCGGCGTGAAGGCTGACCCGTCGGTGGTGCAAATCAGCGTGGACGGCAAGCCGCTCCAGTTTCATCAACGCCACGTCTATATCAAGGTAAATAAGCCGCGCGAGATGCTCTCCGACATTGGCGGCAACGCACGCGGCCGGCGCACCGTGGAGGAGTTAATCGACGTACCGGGGCGACGCGTCTATCCGGTAGGGCGGCTGGACCTTAACAGCGAGGGGCTGGTGCTGTTGACCGACGATGGGGCGCTGGCGCATCGTTTGTCGCACCCCAGTTTTGAACATGCCAAGACCTATTACGTGCTGGTCAAAGAGCGCCCCACGGCCGAGGCGCTGGTGCAACTGCGCGAGGGGGTGGAGTTGCCCACAGGCAAGACGGCTCCCGCCCAGGTGCAGGTGGTGGATTCTTTGCCGTCCGAGTTGCAACTGGCGCTCGGACCGCGCAGCGGCGTGTGGCTGGAAATCCTGCTGCACGAGGGCAAGAAGCGCCAGATCCGGCATATGACGGCGGAGGTGGGATACCCGACGCTGCGCCTGATTCGCTGGGCGATCGGGCCGCTGACGCTGGGCAAGTTAGGCGCCGGCGAGTCCGCGCATTTGACGCGCAGCGAGGTGGGCAGCCTGCAGCGGGCCATGCAAACGGGGGGCAAGGGCCAGACGTCGCTTTCCGAGCGCAAACCGAAGCGGCGCACGGCCCCACGCCGCGCCTCAGCGGGGCAGGCGTCAGCGGGGCGGACGCCGCGACCTTCGTCGTCGGGGAGGCGGCCCTCTGCGCGCCCGCCGCGCCGCAGCGACAAACCGCGCGACAGTCGCTAAGCGCCAGGCGGAATTGCCCGCCGGCGGACGGATATCGTAGGACGAACACTAACCACGACTGACAGAGAGAAGTTGACAGAAAGCGGCAGCATGAAGGAATGGCGCGAGGGGGATGAAAGGGGGGCTGCGGGCGCTTCCGCCGGGCGCGGCGCCGTGCTTGATCTTGGCCGGCGGCTGAAGCCGGCGCTGATCGCGATCGACGGTCCGGCTGCATCCGGCAAGAGCACCGTCGGCTTTGCGCTGGCGGAACTGTTGGGCTATCTCTTCTTTGATACGGGCGTGATGTATCGCGCGGTAACGTGGGCGGCCTTGCAGCAGCAGCAAGACGTAAGTGACGGCGATGCGCTCGGCGCGTTGGCGCAAGACCTGCCGCTGGATATTTTGCCGCCGGCGGCGGGCGAGACCGACGGGCGCCAGTGTACGGTGCTGGTCGGCAGCGAAGATGTGACGTTTGCCATTCGCAGCCCGCAGATCGATCGCAATGTGTCGGCGGTGTCGGCGCACGGCGCGGTGCGCGAGGCGCTGACGGCGCATCAACGCCGCATTGGCCTGCGCTATGGCGGCGGCGGAGGCGACAAGGCGGGCATTGTGATGGTCGGACGCGACATCGGCACCGTGGTGATGCCGGAAGCGCCGCTCAAGGTCTACCTGGACGCGACCGCAGAGGAGCGCGCACATCGTCGCTGCGAGGAGTTGGCGGCGCGCGGTCGACCGGTGGATTTTGCACGTGTGCTGGAGGAAATCAACCGGCGTGACGGCATCGACAGCAGCCGGGCGCTTTCGCCGCTGCGCGTGGCGGGGGACGCGGTGACAGTGGACACGACTGAGCTTTCTCCGCAGCAAGTGGTGGAGCGGATTCTGGCTCTGCTGCGCGCCCTGGTGTTGGCGTAGGCGTTTCGGTGAGGTCACACGGATGAATGTGCCCAGATGAAGCTGGCGACGCTGTGCTACGTCAAGGCCGGAGGCAAAACGCTGATGCTGCATCGCATCAAGCGGGCGCAAGATATGCACGCCGGCAAGTGGAATGGGCTGGGCGGCAAGCTGATGCCGGGCGAGTCGCCTGAAGAGTGCGTCGTACGCGAGGTGCGTGAAGAGAGCGGCCTGGCGCTGCATAATCCCGAACTGCGCGGCGTGCTCACTTTCCCCAGTTTCAGCCAAGACGAAGACTGGTATGTGTTCGTCTTCGTGGCGCAGCACTTTGCGGGCGAATTGATTGAGTGCAACGAGGGCGTACTTGCCTGGATCGACGACGACAAGCTGATCGATTTGCCGCTGTGGGAAGGCGACCGCATCTTCCTGCGTTGGCTGGAGGAAAGGCGGTTCTTCTCCGGGAAGTTCGTCTATCTCGAGGGGAGATTGACGAAGCACGAGGTTGTCTTCTATACTCTGGAGCAAGATGCGCCACAGGAGAAAGCCGGCGCCGATCATCCGGCGACTGGACACCCGAGCGGCGGATTTGTGCGGGTGTATACGCCTGCAGACGATGCGATGTGTTGGGTGTGCGAAGGCCCCGCCGAGAAGCGCAATTGCAAGATTGTGTGCCGGCGCTGTGGCTTTACGCGTGATTGCAGTGATCCATAATCAGCGGCTGGAAGCCGGCTAGGGTTGCGTATATCGCCGCGGCTTGATAGCGGCACGAGAAG
>JBBSBO010000167.1:0-6118 GCA_038251215.1 Caldilineales bacterium | reverse complement strand
CGAACACGCTATGCAGGCGGTGGAAGCCGAACTGCTGGACGCCTATCAAGCGCGCTTGACGGAGGCCCTAGCAGGCGTGCGCGACGCCGGCGCGCAACAGTTCGCCGTGCGCCGCGCCGAGGCCGCAGGCTTGGCCGAGGGCTATTTCACCATCCTGGCCCCTGCCTATGCCGAGCAACGCGGCGAGGCCGCCGCACAGCGCGCCGCCGCCGCCTTTGCCGAGCTGCGCCAGGCCGCGGTGCAGGGCGCAGCTCTTGGGCAGACGGAACTCGACGCCAAGTTGGCCGCGGCGGAGAGCTTGCTGCAAGGCTTCCGCGCCGCGCCGCTCAGCCCCGCCGAGCAGAAGCGCCGCGCCGGGCAGATGCTGCGCTTCCTGTCGCTCGTGCCCGTGGAGTATGGCCGCGGCGTGCGCAACGGCGCCGTGGCGGTGGACCTGGAGATCCGCGAGGCCATCACCTTCGGCGAGTTCGCCGCCGTGGCCTTTGCCGATCTGCGCACCATCCTCGACACGCGCGATGCCGCGGGCGCGGAGCAGGCCGCAGCCGGCCTGGCCGAACTCAACGGCTATCTACAGGACGCGGGCAGCCAAACGCACGTGGTGGAGCCGGAACGGGTGAGCGCGCTCACCGAGCATCTGCTGGCGCAGTTGACGATGATGATGCCGCCCGAATGGGGTAAGCAGAACAGCGACGCCGACTTCGACGTGGTGGAGGCCGCGCTGGACCAGATGGAAGCCGCGCTGGCCGCGGGCGACTACACGGCCGCGGAATCGGCGCGGGTGGAGGCCTACGCCATATTGGAAAGCGGCCCCGAGGCGCGCATCACGGCCTTTGCGCCGCAGTACGTCACGCCCATCGAAGAGTTGTTCTGGTTCGGTCAAAGCGAGCTGCCGGGCCTGGCCTATCTCATCCAGCAGCAGGCGCCGCCGCAGGAGATCGCGCGCACGCGCCAGGCGCTCGACGTGCAGTTGGACGCGGCGCAAAACGCGCTGAGCGGCCCGACCTCGCCCTTTGCCGTCGCCACCAATGCAGCTATCATCGTCTTTCGCGAGGGGCTGGAGGCGGTGATCATCCTGGCGGCGCTGATGGCGAGCTTGGTGGGCGGCGACCGCCTCTACCGGCGGCCCATGGCGCTGGGCGTGCTGCTGGCCTTTGTGGCGACCGCCGCCACCTGGTGGGTGGCGCAGCAGGTGATCACCTCCTTCGCCCGCTATGGCGAACGGCTGGAGGCCGTTGTCTCGCTGATTGCAATTGCCGTGCTTTTGGTGATTACCAACTGGTTCTTCCACCGCGTCTACTGGAAGGAGTGGATGGCGAAGTTCCACACGCGCAAGAAAGCGCTGCTCGGCGGCATCGCCATAAGCCAGATGGCCGGCTTCATGGCGCTGGGCTTCACCAGCGTCTACCGCGAGGGCTTCGAGACGGTACTCTTCTTGCAGGCGCTGGTGCTGGAGTCGGATGTCTGGCTCGTTTTGCAGGGCGTGTTTTTGGGGCTGGCAGGCGTGCTGGTCATCGGCTTCATGACCTTTCGCCTGCAATCGCGCTTGCCCTACAAGCGGCTGCTGGTGGCGACGGGCGTCCTGATCGGCGCCGTGCTCCTGATGATGGTGGGCAACACCGCCCACGCCCTGCAAATTGTGGGTTGGCTGCCGCTGCACCCGATCCGCGCGTTGACCTTGCCTTATTGGCTGGGGCTGTGGTTTGGCGTCTATGCCACCTGGGAGGGGCTGCTCTTGCAGTTCTTGGCCGCCGCTTTTGTCATCGGCAGCTATTACCTGGCCGAAACGCAGCAAAAGCGCGCCCTGCGTCGCAAACGCCAGGCCGCGCCGGCCACCCAGGCTGCGCATGCCGCACAACCCGCGCAAGCTGCACAGAGCGCCCAGACTGCGTATCCGCCGCGCGTGAGCGAGTCGTCCTAGAGTATGGCCCGCGCCGTTCCACGCGCACCCACTCAAGTTAGGGTCTGCCCCGTCCTAGCCCGAACATCATAGACAGGCCGCACGCATCTCTGCTATACTGCGCGTAGCAGAGATTGCGCGCGTTCGCGCGCCTACCACGCCACTACTATGTGATACCACAATTGGCACGATGATTAGGAGGCCGCTTCATGGCCCTTTGGCAGGCGTATCACACGCCGCACACCGTCGACGAAGCCTTAGCCTTGCTGCAAACCTACGGCGACCAGGCCCGCATTGTGGCGGGCGGCACGGACCTGATCCTCGACCTACAGCAGGGCAATTGCCCCCCGCCGCACGCGCTGGTGGACATCACGCAGATCGCCGGACTGGACCGCATCCAGGAGGAAGATGGCTGGATCGTCGTCGGCGCGGCCGTCACCCACGCCCGCATCGAACGCAGCGCTTTGCTGCGCCGGCACGCCGCCGCCCTCGTCGAAAGCTGTGGTGTGGTGGGCGGTCCGCAGGTGCGCAACGTGGCGACGCTGGGCGGCAATGTCGCCCACGCCCTGCCCGCGGCGGATGGGACCATCGGCCTGCTCGCCCTGGACGCCCAGACCCAGGTCTGCACCTTGCAGGCGGATGGTCGCGTCGACTGCGCCTGGCAGCCGCTGCTCTCGCTCTTCGCCGGGCCGGGCCACAATACCTTGCAACCCAACCAAATGCTGGGCGCCTTTCGCTTTGCCGCCTTGCGCCCGCGCCAGGCCAGCGCCTTCGACCGCATCATGCGCCCGCAAGGCGTAGCCCTGCCCATCCTCGGCGTGGCGGTCAAACTCACGCTGGGGGCGGCGGAGGGGACGGGCGCACGCGTGCGCGAGGCCGCCATCGCCGTGGGGCCGGCCGGTCCGCTGCCCTTCCGCGCCGCCGAGGCCGAAGCCGCGCTGCTCGCCGCGCCGCGCCTCGACGAGGCCGCCATCGAAGCCGCGGTCCTCGCCGCGCAGGCGCAGGCGACGCTGCGCACGAGCAAATACCGCGCCTCGCAGGAATATCGCCACGAGATGCTGGCGGTGTTGCTGCGCCGTGTGTTGCGGCGGGTGGCAGCACTAGACGAACAAGGTTGGCCTTTAGAATTCTTTGAGAAAACGGCAGGGCAATGGGCCGGTGAGCCGCTGGTGCAGGACGCGCCCACTGAGTACGAAACCAGAGAAGAGTTCGACTGATACAAGGAATCCCTAGCAAGAGGAGAAGACCATGCGTCTTTTATGCGCCGCCCGCAGTGCGGTCAAGGCCGCCCAGATCGCAACCGGTATCACGCTCGGGCTGGGCGGCTTTTGGATCGCGTACAGCAAGCTCGCCGTCGACCACAATCTGCCGCTGCCGCCTGCCATCGACGCCGCGCAGGATGCCCTGCCCACGCGCGGCGGCAAAATGGCCTATTATTCTGACCGCAGCGCGTCCGGGCGCCCGCTGGTCCTGGTACATAGCATCAACGCCGCGGCCAGCGCCTTCGAGATGAAGCCGCTCTTCGAGCGCTATCGCGGCCAACGGCCCGTCTTCGCGCCGGACCTGCCGGGCTTCGGCTTCTCCAGCCGCGAGGATCGCGTCTACTCGCCGCGCCTCTATGCCGACGCGCTCTATGACTTCCTCGACCAGGTGGTGGGCGAGCCGGCGGATGTGGTGACGCTCTCGCTGGGCGGCGAACTGGCGGTGCGCACGGCGCTGGCCTACCCCGGCGTGGTGCGCTCGCTGGCGATGCTCTCGCCGTCCGGCCTTTCCTTCAAGAACACGCAGCAGGACGCCGACCAAAGCCTGTCGCAGCGCGTGCATGGGCTGCTCGCCGTGCCCCTATGGGGGCGCGCGCTCTTTGACCTGCTCGCCACGCGCGCCAGCATTGGCTGGTATCTGCAAAAGAGCTTTGTGGGCGAACCGCCCGCCACGATGGAGGAATATTCCTTCGCCACGGCGCACCAGCCGGGCGCCGAGCACGCGCCGCTCTATTTCGTCAGCGGGTTGCTCTTTACGCCCAACGCGCGCGAAACGCTCTATTCACGGCTGACGATGCCGGTGCTGGTCCTGTACGACCGCGACGCCTACGTGACGTTCGACGCCCTGCCCACACAGATGGAGCAGCACCCCAACTGGAGCGCCGTACGCATCGCGCCCACGCTGGGCCTGCCGCACTGGGAGCAGACCGCCGCCACCGCCGCCGCGCTGGACGTGTTCTGGTCGATGAACGAAGGCTGACAAACTATCTACCGCAGAGGCGCAGAGGAAAAGCAAGAGGGAGAAAACGCTGGCGCGCCATGCTTTGTAAACATATCAGGTAAGAAAAGACGCTAGTCAATCGCGGGGGGATGATGTAAAATGCAGGCGACAGGGTCCATTGTCGCCCCCGGGCGATGAGGTTATCCGTCGCCTCTCCGCCCATTGGCATCAATCTAGTCAAGCTAACAGAACAACCAGCGCAGTCCAACCACGTGTGAGGAGGGAAGCCATGACAGTTCCGAAGCGCTTTGGCGTTTTGCGCTTTTTCGGCACGTTGATGAAGGTGATCGCCTGGATCGTCCTCGTCCTCAGTGTGCTGGGCGCGATCGCCGCCGTGATCGCAGGCAGTTCAAACACGGTCACCAATCTGATCGCCAACGCCTTGCCCCCCTCGCAGAGCGCCATGATTGGCGCGGGCGGCGGCTTTGTGATTGGCCTTTTTATCCTTTTATTTGGGTTTCTTTATTTCTTACTCTTCTACGTAGCCGGCGAGACGCTCTATTTATCGCTTGCCGTGGAGGAGAACACGCGTCTCACCGCGGCGCTGCTCTTGCGCATGCACCAGGAGAGCCAGACGGAAGAGCCGCCGGCCTATGGGCCAAGCGGCAGCGGCTTTGTCAACGAAACCTTTGAATAGGCGCCGCCCGGCTCGCGGACTGCTCCGCTAGCGGACGAGGCGCAGCTTGTCTTGCACGAGCGCCAGCAGAAAGGTGCGCTCCTGCTCGCCGTCGAAGAGGATCGTGACCGTGGCTTCGGCGCCTTCGCCCTCGCGCGCGGTGATGACGCCCGGGCCGAAGCGCTCATGCACCACACGCCCGCCGATCTTCAAGTCCGCCGCGGCAATGGCGGTCAGCGCGGGCATGGGCAGCGGTTCCGGCGCGGGCGGAGGCGCGGCCTCGCGATCGCGCCAGCTTTCCGCCAAGTTCGCCGCCATCTGCTCCGGCGCCTTGTCGATGCGGCTGCGCAGATCGGACGCGCGCTCGCGCGCTTCGGCGAGTTGGGGCATCCAGCGCGCCTTGTCGCGGTCGGGTCGCCCGCTCTGGGCGAGGGTGCGGCTGGCGCGTGACAGCAGGCGGGTGAGCAGGTCGAGCTGCTTGACCATCTCCTCGGCGGGGTCGATCAGGAAGAGCTGCACGTCGTGTTGGCGGCACATCTCGGCGCGGGTTTGGTCGCGCTGTTGCTCCTCGAGCGCTTCCCAGTCGCTCTGGCGCGGCTGCCCCTTGGCGGTGAGGCCTGCCAGGCGCGCGGCGATGCCCACGTCGGGGTAGTAATAGTCCAGTTTCAGCCGGCGGCGCGTGGCCGGGTTGACCAGCCATTCCGGGCTGACATTGGTCTGCGCCGCAAAGCCCTCGAAGACCCGCGCCAGAATTTCGCGCCATGCGTTGAGCGTCAAAAAGATCGTGGACATAGGCGCTACTTTAGCACGTGTGTTCCGGCTCGTGCAAGTCTTGGATGGCTTGGAGGTGCATTTCACATTGGGGGCGAAAAAATCTGAAAACCACACAGAACCGAGAGAACACGAAAACAAATCAAAAAAGTTGATGGTTCTATCCCCATGCCCGCCCTAGCCTACATCCCCGCCCATCCTGCGACCCCGCCGCGCGGCGTAGCCCTGGTGCTGCACGGCCTTAACGTGCGCCCGGCGCGCATGATCCCCCTGGCGACGTGCCTCGCCGCGGCGGGGGTGGAGTGCCTCTGCCTTGCGTTGCGCGGACACGGCGATAACTATTTGCGCCCGCCCATGCAAGCCCGCCGGCAGGATCAGCAAGATCAGGTTGATGCCGCCGCGCGCCTGGAGTCCTTTCGTCGCGTGAGCTATGCGCTGTGGCGCGACGAGACCGCCGCGGCCTATGCCATCGCGCGGGCGCGCAGCGATCAACTCGGCGCGCCGCTGCTGCTGGCGGGCTTTTCGCTGGGCGCGGCGCTGGGCTGCACGCTCGCCGTCACCCAGCCCGGCGT
>JBBSBO010000166.1:0-6143 GCA_038251215.1 Caldilineales bacterium | reverse complement strand
CTGGGCGCAGCGTGGCGCGCATCCACAGCACGGGCTCGCTGGGCGCGGATCCGGTTTCCTCGGCATTGGCTACGGCCGCGCCGTGCTTCAACTGATCCGCCAGCAGGCCCACGTAGGTGTAGTCCGAGGTCCACCGGGGATAGCAGTAACTCATAAAGTCTTTGCCGTCGACCGGCTGCCAAATCGTGTACGTGCCGAAATCGAAGCCATACTGCCCAATCGACGCCTCGGAGTATGGGTAAGCGACATCCACGCTGGCGGGGCTGCCACAGGGGGCGTGATAGCGTCCTAAGTTGTGGCCGATCTCGTGGCCCGCCGTGATGCCGTCATTCGCCCCGATCGACGCGCGCATCCCGACCCAGCCGACGCCGTTCCACTTGGCAAAGTCGAGAGGCGGCAGCAGCCCGTAATAGACGCGCGCGCCCGGCGCGCCTTCGCTCTTGCGCAGGTCGGTGACCATCTGCAGAAGCTGCTCGAACTCTCTGTCCGTGGCCAGATCGCCGCGGAAGGTGATCGGCGCGTGGTAGGCCACGCGAATTCCCGCGAGGGGGTAGGCGCGCAGGATCCAGTCGGTCACTTCTTCCTGCGTCGGCGCGGCGACTATCTTTCCGCTCGTGCGGATCACCTGGATGGGCACGAGCATGAGGTCGAGCGACGGCACGTCGACAAAGCGGGCCTGAGCTTCCCGGCGATTGTTGGCGAGGTTGACGTCGAGCGTGCCCTGACCGCGCGTCAGCTCGGCGGACAAGGTGACGTTGCCGTGCGTCCACGCCAGGGGCAGCGAGAAGTTGAAGCTCATGCCATATTGGCCGCGATCCCATTGCGCAAAGGCCGCCCACGAGCTGACGGTCAGCGGGGAACCGGACAAGAACGCCCCGTCGCGGCGCGCCGACAGCGTCAACGTGAGGTCGCGCACGGGCGCCGGTTGATCGCCGTGGGCATAGACGCGCGCCAGCGTAGCGCGGCCCGCCACCAGCGGCACGCGATTATCGGCCGTCTGCGTGCTCTGCGTCAGCTCAATCAGGTCGATGGCCACGTCGACGCCCTCCGGCGGCTGTGCCAGATAGGGCAAAAAGACCGCCAGCCCCGTTTGACGCGGCGTCGCCAACACCGTCCAGGGGGCAAGCTCGTCCGTCACTGCCGAGAGGATGCCCTGCGCCGCGTCCAGCGTCGAGTTCTCCAGGGGCGTCCAGCCCGTGCCGCTCCAGGCGTAGAGGCGCACGGAGCCAGGCTCGACCTGGGCGAGTTGGCCGGCGGTCAGAAGGACCTTGACGCTGAACGGCGCCGTAGGCTCCAGCAGCGCGCCGCTCGACTCGTCGACGACCTCCAGGCTGAAGGGCGGCACAAGTTGGCTGAGGGCGCCGACGCCCATGCTGCGGCTGACGGCGGGACGATAATAGGTGAAGCGCACGCGGCCGTATACTGTGTCGTATACCGTGTCGGAGGCTGCCGGCTGGAACTGCGCCGGCTGCAAGCCGAACGTCAGCGCCGCCGTGGGGGAGAAAGCGATCTCCTGCCCGGCGTTGAAAGTAGCCACGACCGCCGGGGACCAGGCGAAGACCTCGACGCCGCCCGCCGCGCTGCCCACGGCGACGAACGACGAATTCACGTCAAACTGCGCGCCGGTAAGCTGCGACAGGCCCGCGCCGATGCGCACCGGCTGCCCCGGCTGCGCGATATCGTAGACGAAAATCTGTCCGTAATAGTCGTGCGCCCACAGATAGGGCTGCTCAACCGCCAGGTCGAACGTGCCGCTGAAACCCCAAGCCACTTGATTGGCGAGGCGAGGCCGCGCCGGGTCGGACACATCGATGATCAGCAACTCTCTTTTGGCAGAGGCAAAGACATACGCGCCGGCGCCGGCGAGGTCGTGCGCGGCGTCTATATCCAGCGTGCCCGTCGCGCTCGGCGCGGCCGGCGCGGAAAGGTCCAGCACATGCAGCTTCTGGTCGGCGTCCAGCAGATAGGCCTGCGACCCGGCGAACGCCGCCGTCTGGATCGATTTTTTGGAAGTGAAGAATCCAATCTGGCGCGGCTTGTCCGGCTGGGAAATGTCGATGACCGCCAGCCCGCCGGCCTGGGCCGCGTAGACATAGTTGCCGGCGCAGTACACTTGATCGACAAGGGCCGCGGGCATGGGCAGGAAGCCGGCCCGGCTTGGCTGACCGGAGGTGCGGACCTCCACCAGTTCCAGGCCAGGCTCCGCCCCATCCACGACAACCGCCGCCAACTGAGAGCAAGCTGCCAGCGCCTGGGCCTCGCCCGCCAACGTGTAGGCGGCGAACGACATGGCGACGTCGGGCTGCGCCAGGTCAAACAGCGACAGGCTATTAGAGCGGGCCGCCAGCAGCACATCTCCGCTCAGTGCAACGTGCGTCGCGCCGCTTGGGTCGGCGCGGAACGTGCCCACGCGCACGGGCATGGCCGGCTGTACCAGGTCAAAGACCAGAATACTGCCGTCTTCCTGGCGGATATAGACATGCCCGGCCGCGACTAGCAAATCCACCCACGCTTCATCGGACGGCCGGTTAATCGACTGGACCAAAACCGGCGCGACAGGGTTAGTCAGATCCCACACCTGCAGGCCCGCCCAGCCGCCGGCGTAGACATAGCGCCCGCCCATCATGCTAAAGTCGACATTGCTCACTGTCGCCAGCTCTTTGGGCGACTTCAGGTCGGAAAGATCATACAGATGCAGACTCTCGCCGTCGAGTACGATCGAGGCGTACTGGCCGGCAAATTCGACGCGCTGCCACGTGCGCAGGTCGCGCCAATGCGCCAACTTTTTGGGCGCGGCGGCGGCGGCGACATCCGCCGCCATCAGGCCGTTCCAGCCCAGCGAAATGAAGGCGCGCTGGTTAGCAATGCTCACGCCATAGATGGCATAGGCCACATGCAACGTGCCCAGCAGGCGCGGCGACGCCGGCTGCCCGACGTCCAGGATCAAGAGGCCGTTCCAGTCATCGCCCACGTAGGCGCGCCCCTGCTCGACGGCGACAACCGAGGCTCGCTTCACCGCAAAGCGCGCCACTTCGCGCAGCTTCTCCGGCTGCGTGGCGTCGAGGACAATCAAGCCGACTTCTTCGGCGGCGACATAGAGATAGCTGCCGTCGACGGCAATATGCCGGATCAGGCCGCCCAGCGACGCGCTGCGCCCCACCAGGAGCGGATCGTTCGAGTTGGAGACATCCACGGTGGCAATGCTCGTCCCCTGCCCGACATAGATGAAGTTGCCCGCGGCGGCATAGGCGGCCGTCTTGCCGGCGTCGACGCTGAGCACGCGCTCGAAGTGGATGCTGTTCTGCGGGTTTGCCGTGGCCGGCTCGGCGAGAGCGGCGTCCGCCGCGGGCGGCGGCAACTCCTGGGCGCGCGCAGGCCTGGCCGTCACCGGCGTCAAGCAGGCGCCGGCCAGCAGGGCAGCGCTCCACGCCAGCGCCCATAGCACGCGAGCGCCGGGGCATAGTCGCCGACGGCAGACTTCTCGGACACGGATCACAATAGGCCCCGCTTCAGCCCATAACTTTGAGGCCAAGTTATGGGTGGGGAAAACGAATTTCGTTGGGTTCAATCGGGTAAGCGGATGCGCCTCGAGCGGATCGATGACTACACAGCTAACTTGCCATACCTAACTTGCCTAATTTGAGCAAGCTAAGCATACCAATAGCGGAGCGTTTTGTCTATCCACATAAGAAATATGGGAGAATTTGCGCCCATCATGTCTAATCCATCACGCCTAATAGAGAGCAAAACGAGTGCGCAAAGCCTCATCCAAGCTCCTTTTATAGATCCTTCGTCAGGTTCCGGATCATGGCCGAGAAGATGACGCCGTGCAGCGGGTAGAGCAGATACCAGTAAAGCAGGCCGAACAGCCCTTTGGGCGCGAAGTATGCCGTCTGCACCAGCTCCGTCTGCGCGCCGTCATCCAGCGGCGTCGCCTCGAACGACAGCCAACCGTGACCGGGCAGCTTCATCTCGGCGCGCAGCAGGATGGATTGTCCGGGCCATATCCGCTCTACACGCCAGAAGTCGAGCGCATCGCCCTCGCGCAGATCATCCGCGTTGCGCCGCCCGCGGCGCATGCCCACACCGCCCGCCAGCCGGTCGAGCGCGCCGCGCACGCTCCACAGCCAATTATAAGAAGGCCAGCCGCGCGCCCCGCCCAGGCGGGCAAAGGCGCGATAGACCTGGGCAGGCGGCGCGTCGACGCGCAGACGCCGCCGCTCAATCAACAGGCCCTGCTCCTGTGCAAAGAACACCGGCGGCAGATCGCCCATGCTGGACGCCAGCGCGTCGCTCCACAGCGTTTCGATCTCGCCGCGCTCGATGCTGTCCAGGGCGATCTGCACGGCGGCCCTGTAGCTCATCGGTTGGATGTGGGGGAACAGCTCGCGCGCCGAATCGCCTTGCACTACCGTTTCGTTGCGCAGCCCCAGGATCAGCGGGCGCGCGACGCCGGCGGGGATGGGCGTCATCCAATGCACCCAGTAGGAAGAGAGCCACGGCGTCAATACCGGCACGGGGATCATCCAGCGCTTCAGGCCGCGCACCGCCGCATAGCCCAGCATCATGTCGGCATAGGTAACAATATCGGCCCCGCCGATCTCCACGACGCGGTTGGCGCTGGCAGGTGTCGCCAGGGCGGCCACCAAGTAATTGAGCACATCGCGGATGGCGATGGGCTGCGTGTTCGTAAAAACCCAGCGCGGGCAGATCATGACCGGCAAGCGCTCGGTTAAGTGGCGCATCATCTCGAACGAAATGCTGCCCGAGCCGACGACCATGCCCGCGCGGAACTCCGTCACCGGCACGCCGGATCGGCGCAGCACCTCGCCCGTCTCCTGGCGCGAACGCAGATGCTCCGACAGGTTCGACTCCGGATCGCCCAGCCCGCCTAGGTAGAGGATGCGCTGCACGCCGGACATGGCGCAGACGACGCCGAAGTTGCGCGCGGCTTCGTGATCGCGTTGGCGGAACCCCGCGCTGCCGCCCATGCTGTGGATCAGGTAGTAGGCCGCGTCCACGCCGCGCAAGGCATCCACCAGCGAGGCCGGGTCGAGTACATCGCCGTCGACCACCTCCACCGCGTCCGCCCAGGGACGCCCATGCAGGCGACCGGCGCCGCCGCGCACCAGCACGCGCACGCGATAGCCTTCCTCCAGCAAACGCGGGGCCAGGCGCCCGCCCACATAGCCGGTGGCGCCGGTGACGAGAATGGTCAACTGCTCGGGGCGACCGGCTACGTCGCTCACGTCGGCCTGGGTTACTACGGCATCTTCGATGGTCGGTCCGTCTGTCGTTGCGTCAGTCATGCCTGTTCTCCTTCAGAGTTTGCGGTAAGTCTACCATGACGCGCCCCCTGCGCTCTGCGGCCTGCGTTCCAGTTGCGCCAGGGATAATACGGACTACCGTGCAAATCTAGACAGCAAATAACCGCAAAGGCGCGCTATCTGCCTGAATCGATGGAAATCCATTCGTCTGATGCGCCTGCGATTTCTGCCGTTTGCTGTTCTTGCTTTTGACTGTTCTTTGCGTGCTTTGCGCCTTTGCGGTTTGCTTTGCGGTTTGCTTTTCTTTGCAGACAACCTTGAGATTTCCTGCCCGCGCGCATACAATGGCCGTATTCCATCGGCGTGAGCGAGTAGATTTCGACAGGTTGAACCATGCACACGAGTGAACTAACGGCAACAAAACGCAGCCCCGCGCCCGTCGAGGGCGGTTGGCGCGCCTGGCGCAGCGTGCTGATGCCTTCCGAACACGGCGGCTGGGGCTTCTTGCTGGAACCGCTGCTGCTGGGGCTGCTCGTCGCGCCCAGCGCCGCCGGCTGGCTGTTGAGCCTGGCGACCGTCGCCGCCTTCCTCATGCGCCAGCCGCTCAAGCTATGCCTCGTCGACCGGCGGCGCGGCCTACACACCGCGCGCACGCGCCGCGCCACGGCGGTGAGCGGTGGCCTGGCCGGCATCGCCGCGGCGAGTTTCGGCGCCGCGCTGTGGCAGGCAGGCCCCGCCTTTCTGCTGCCGCTGCTCCTGGCGCTGCCATTCGGCGCGTTCTTTCTCTATTACGACCTGACCAAGCCGGGGCGCACGCTGCATGCGGAGTTGGCCGCGCCGCCCGCGCTGGCTTTCGTCGCCTCGGCGATGGCCGTG
>JBBSBO010000165.1:0-6171 GCA_038251215.1 Caldilineales bacterium | reverse complement strand
TGGGCGTGCGCTCGACTTCCCAGGAGCGATAGGCGAAGCGAGCGACGCGGTTGGTGAGCGCACCGACCGGGCAGATGTCGATGATGTTGCCGCTGGTCTTGGCGTCGACCGGCTTGCCTTCTTGGATGTCGAGGATCGTCTCGACGCCGCGCTCGAAGAGGCCCAGCTGTGGCTTGTCCTCCCACTCTTGCAGATAGCGGATGCAGCGCCAGCAGAGGACGCAGCGCTCCTGGTCGAGGACAATGGCGTCGGAGATGAGGTAGTGCTTTTTCTGACGGCGTTTTGGCTCCACTAGTTGGCTGATGCCGGGGCCGAAGCGCATGGTCTGGTCTTGCAGCGGGCACTCGCCGCCCTTGTCGCAGATGGGGCAGTCGAGCGGGTGGTTGAGCAGGAGGAAGGCCAGGTTGGCGTCCTGCGTATCCTTGACCTGGGGCGTGTCGGTGCGCACCACCATGTCTTTGGCAACGGGCACGGAGCAGGCCGTGAGCAGCTGCGGGCCGCGCGGCCCTTCGATCTCGACCAGACACATGCGGCAACACGCCACCGGGTCCAGCTTGGGATGGCTGCAAAAGACCGGTATTTCGATGCCGAGCGCGGCGGCGGCGTCTACCACCAGAGTGCCGGCGGGCACGCTCACTTCGCGGCCGTCGATGGTCAGTGTGACTGGTTCGGTCATAGCGCAAAAACCCTTAACAGTGGCGGAAGTTGACTGATTCGTCTTGGTCTGTTCGTCGCCGGCTAGTCGCCGACGACCCGGTCGTGCAGCAGCGGCGTTTCGCCGATCGGCTTGAGCGTGCTGTCGCGCAGCTCGCTCAACTCCCCTTCGTCGGGCCGGTAGATGGGCCGGATGGGGATCCGCGGGCCGAGATCGTCCGGGTTGGTCAGCTCAATGGCGGTCAAGAACTCGCCGCGGTACTTGGAGAGGTTGCTCTGCAAGCCCCACACCGCGGCGTCGCCGAAGGGGCAGAAGCTCTTGCCTGTGACGTACTTGGTGATGTGCTCCATTAGGATCAGGTCCTGGTCGCGCCCGCCGCCGGCTTGCAGCCGCAGCAGGATCTCTTCCAGCCATCCGGTGCCTTCGCGGCAGGGCGTACACTTGCCGCAGCTCTCCTCGCGATAGAAGCTCATCGTGCGCCGCGCCACGTCGAGCATGGACTGGTTCTCGTCGATGGCGATGACGCCTGCCGAGCCGAGCAAGGAGCCGGCTGCCTGCACGCTTTCATAGTCCATCGGCGTGTCGAGCTGATCTGCGGTCAGGAATTTCATGGAGATGCCGCCGGGCACGACCGCCTTGAAAGGGGCTGCATCGTCCTGCGGGCCGCCGCCATACTTATAGAGTATATCGTGCAGCGGCACGGCGTGGGGCAGCTCGTAGAGGCCGGGGCGCTTGACGTTGCCGCTGAGGCAGAAGATGCGCATGCCGGGGCTTTTTTCCGTGCCGAAGCTGCGATACCACTCCACGCCATGGCGCATGACGTGCGTGACGTTGGCGATGGACTCGACGTTGTTGACGATGGTAGGCTTGCTGTAGAGGCCCTCGGCTGCGGGGAAGGGCGGCTTCATGCGCGGTTGGCCGCGGTTGCCTTCTAGGCTGCTGAGGAGCGCAGTCTCTTCGCCGCACTCATAGGCGCCGGCCCCGCGATAGACGATGATCTCCAGGTTCTTGTCCGTGCCGAAGATGCCCTTGCCCAGGTAGCGTTTGGCCTTGGCCTCGGCGATGGCGTCGACCAAACGCGTGGCGGCGAAGTGGTATTCGCCGCGGATGTAGATGAAGGCGGTCTCGGCCTGAATGGCGAAGGCGCTGAGGATGATGCCCTCGAGCAGCTGGTGCGGGTCATACTCCATGATCATGCGATCTTTGAAGGTGCCCGGCTCGGATTCGTCGGCGTTGACCACCAGGTAGCGCGGGAAGCCGGGCGAGAGGAAGCCCCACTTGACGCCCGTGGGGAAGCCGGCGCCGCCGCGCCCGCGGATGCCGCTGGCCTTGACCTGCTCGATCACCGCGGCCGGCTCCATCTCCGTAAGCACGCGCTGGGCCGTGGCATAGCCGCCGTCCGCCTCGTAGGTGTCGAGGGCGTGGCTGCGCGGCTCGTCGACGCGGGCGAGCAGGAAGCGCGGCTCCATGCCGCCGTGGTGATAGGGGCCTGCAGCTTGGCCTGTCCCTTCGGGGTCGCCTTCCGGCGTCCAGCGCTCCAGCGTGTGGAAGCCGTTGCCGGCCTTGAGCACGCCCAACATGCGCTCGATGTCTTCGGGGGAATCCAGCTCTTCAAAGTAGCGGCTCTGGCCGGTTTTCTGGTCGGTGACCATCGCCATGGGCGCGGTGCCGCACGAGCCGAGGCATTCCATATGGTCGAGCGCAAACTGGCCGTCGGCGGTCTTTTCGCCGTGGCGGATGCCGAGGCTCTCCTCCAGCTGGTGCAGGCATTTGCCCGCGCCGCGCACCATGCAGGGTACGTTGGTGCAGACTTCGACGTGATACTCGCCCTTTGGCTCGTCCGTGAACATCTCGTAGAAGCCCACGACCGCGCCGACCTCGGCGGGGGCCAGACCGAGCATTTCGGCCAGTTCGTTTTGCGCGTCTACCGGGCAATAGCCGACTTCGCGTTGAATGATGTGCAGGCCCGGAAGTGTGGCAGATCGCTGGCGTCCGGGCGGGAAGGCGTCCATCCACTGGCGAATCTCTGCGCGTACGGATTCCGAAAGCGCCATAGCAGTTCCTCTACTGGTTTAGAACTTGTGTCAAACTCGGTCAAATGCCGGTTGCCGGTTGCGCCGGCAGGTTAACGATCTACTTCCCCGAGCACGATGTCGATCGAGCCAATGTTGGCGACGATGTCGGAGAGCATGTTGCCCCGGCACATCTTGCTGATGGCGAAAAGGTTGTTGAAGCTCGGCCCGCGCACATGCAGCCGGTAGGGCTTGGCGGAGCCGTCACTGTAGACGAAGAAGCCCAGTTCACCCTTGCTGGCTTCGATGGCGTGGTAGACCATGCCGGGCGGGACCTGGAAGCCCTCGGTCATCAGCTTGAAATGATGGATCAGCGCCTCCATGCTCACGTCCAGCTCGGCGCGCGGCGGCAGGCTGACCTTGCGGTTGTCCGTGCGATAGAGGCCGTCGGGCAGGTTCGCCATGGCCTGTTTGATGATGCGCACGCTCTGGCGCATCTCTTCCATGCGAATCACATAGCGCCCGTAGCAGTCGCCCAGCGTGCTGATGGGCACATCAAAGTCGTAGTTTTCGTAGCCGCCGTAGGGCATGTCACGGCGCAGATCCCAGTCGACGCCGCTGCCGCGCAGCATGGGGCCGGTCAGCCCCATGTTGATGGCGTCCTCGCGGCTGAGGTAGCCGATGCCCTCCAGCCGCTCTTGCCACAGCGGGCCGGCGGTGAGCATGGCTTCGTATTCGTCGAACTTGCCGGGCAGGATGTTGATCACATCTTGCAACCTGGGCATAAAGGCGGAGGGCAGGTCCTTCCACACGCCGCCGATGCGGATATAGCTGATGGTGAGGCGGGCGCCGGCGACCATTTCAAACAGGTCGAGGATGCGTTCGCGCTCGAGTGTAGCGTACATCAGCAGGCTCATGCCCGTGCCGGAAATGTCCAGCACATGTGTGGAGAGCCAGAAGAGATGCGAGGCGATGCGTTGTAGCTCGACCATGATCACGCGGATGACCTGGGCGCGTTCAGGCACGTCGATGCCGAGCAGCTTTTCCACGGCGAGGCAATAGCCGAGGTTGTTGCTCATGGCGGACAGGTAGTCCATGCGGTCGGTGTAGTAGACAAAATCCTTGTAGCGCTTGTTCTCGCCTGTCTTCTCGAAGCCGCTGTGCAAGTAACCGAGGTCGGCGTCGACGCCGAGCACGTCCTCGCCGTCCAGCTCCACGACCAGGCGCAGCACGCCGTGGGTGCTGGGATGGTGCGGCCCCATGTTGACGATCATGTGCTCGCGGCTCATGCCGGGGGGCACGGTGGGCGCGATGCTTTCGGCGGGCAGGATCTGCGTGCCCAGCGTCTCGAACTCCGGGTCTTCCCAGGTGAGCGAGAAGGGCACCGGCTCGCCGCCGACGGGCATGTCCTTGCGCAGCGGGTGATTGGGCCAGTTCTCCGGCATGAGGATGCGGCGCGGGTCCGGGTGACCGTCAAAGCGGATGCCCATCAGGTCATAAACTTCGCGCTCCGGCCAAATGGCGCCCTGGAAGACCGGCGCCAGGCTGGGCACGCTGGGCTGCTCGCCGTCCTCCGCCGGGCAGACGATCATCAGATGGCGCTTGCGCGTGTAGGAACGTAGTTGGTAGACCGTTTGGAAGCGGGCGTCGCTCTCGTCGATGGGCAACTGTGAGCGGTCGATGGCGCTGACGTCGGTGAGCGCCTCGTAGGCCAGCTTCTCGTCGCTGCGCACGAAGTTCGCCAGTTCCAGCAAGCGCTCTGGGCGGATATGCACGATCTGTTGGCCCAGGTGCAGCCCGGCGGCGAGCACGTCATCGCCGAAGCGTTCGACGATGCGCGCCGTGTCTTCCGTTTCGCCTTGCGGCAGCGGCGCGCAGGCGGGGATGGCGGGGTTGTTGAGGCCGGGCAGCGTTTCGTATTCTCTGTGACGGGGCGAGACATTTAGCATGGCAAACTCCGGGTCATGACTCCGGGTCATGACAATGTGTTGGGCGCGTGACGATGGGCGCGCGGCCGCGCTAGGCCGGCTGCCGTTTGCGCAGGCCGGTGAGCGACTCGATGTCTGCCGGGGCGACCATGGCCGCGGCGAGGTCATCGCGGCGACGCATGGCGAAAGTCTCTCGCCCCTGTTTTTCGCGCAGTTTGTCCATGGCGTAGAGCAGCGCTTCGGGCCGCGGCGGGCAGCCCGGCACATAGACGTCTACGGGAATGATCTTGTCGACGCCCTGGATGATGGCGTAGTTGTTGAAGGGGCCGCCGGCGCTGGCGCAAATGCCCATGGCGATCACCCATTTTGGCTCCAGCATTTGGTCGTGCAGCCGCTTGATGACCGGGGCCATCTTGTTGCTGACGCGACCGGAGACGATCATCAGGTCAGCCTGGCGCGGGCTGGCGCGGAAGAGTTCCGAGCCGTAGCGGGCGATGTCGTGGCGCGCCGTGCCGGTGGCGATCATTTCGATGGCGCAGCAAGCCAGACCAAAGAGCAATGGCCACGTGCTGTTCTCGCGGCTCCAGTTGACCAGATCTTCCAGCTTCGCGGTGACGATGCCTTCGGGCAGCTTGTCCTCAAGACCCATCGCGACTCCTCCTACAACTTAAGCAGGCCACTGATTGAATGGATCAAATAGATCGACACAGATTGATCTGTGAAACTCTCTTGCATCCGTGTTTATCCGTGTCCGCTCTTTCTAATCCAATACACGTCACTATCATCCGCCAGGCTCGCGCACGGGGCGCCCGCGCTATTTCCAGTCCAGCGCGCCTTTCTTCCATTCATAGAAGAGGCCGACGATCAGGATGAGCAGGAAGAAGCCCATCGGCGCCAGGGCCAGCAATACCGAGAAATTGTCGCGCAAGAGCAGCAGCACGCCCGCCCACGGGTAGAGAAAGATGACCTCGATGTCGAACAAAATGAAGAGCATCGCCACCAGGTAGAACTTGACCGGGAAGCGGCGGCGCGCATCGGAGAAGGGGATGATGCCCGACTCGTATGGCTCCAGCTTTTGCTTGTTGTCACGGCGCGGCCCGAGCAGCGAAGGCACGATCAGCGCGATCGCCGCAAAGGCGGTAGCGACGGTCAGGACAATCAGAAGGGGCAAATAGTCAATCGCCATGGCGTTCAGCAACTCCGAGTTCGGCGTAGCGGTTTCAGTTTGTCCGCCGGCGTGCGCTGCGTATACCGGCTGCATATTATGGAAGTGTTCCGGCGCGATAAACATTGACTCAACACCAACCGGTGTTGAGTCAATGTTGGCTTGCTGCTCTTGTCATTATGTAATGTTCGCCTACGTTTGTAAATTCTATCACGAGCGCTTGGGCGTGTCAAACGCAATCGGCATTTCCGGGTACATTTCGTAGTGAGGGCACAACAGCTCAAACCGCAGAGAGCGCAGAGGACGCAGAGGAAAGGCACGGAAGAAATAGCGCTGCGCCACGGAGCAGGCGGAAGTGATCCATACGGGTCGAGGGGTGTGTCAAGGCTGGGCGGAGGAGTTCATCCGTTT
>JBBSBO010000164.1:0-6172 GCA_038251215.1 Caldilineales bacterium | reverse complement strand
GTCTAGAACTTGTGTTGATCCTTTCATGCGGTAATTTGCATATATGAGAAATCGCATGTAGAATGAGGTAAGAGTTGGGCGGCGAAAATTGCGCCGCACCCGTGAAAGGTGAAATGGGCGATGGCAGAGTACAGGGCAGATCAAGAACTGGATTATACGGCGCTGAGCGGGCGGCTGAAGTTGCTGGCGCACCCGGAGCGGCTGCGCATTTGCGACGCCCTGCGCCGCGACGCCGAGTGCGTGTGTCACCTGGAGGCGCTGCTGGGCAAGCCGCAGCCCTATGTCTCGCAGCAACTGCGCATCCTGCGCGACGCCGGCGCCATCCAGGACGAGAAAGACGGCGTCAACGTCTTTTACCGGCTGGTGGACGCCGAGATCATCGCCTGGCTGGAGGTGGTGCTGGGGCCGGTGCAGGGCGAGCATCCCGGCATGGCGCGGCACAAGCAGGTCATCGCTTGCGCATGCCCCAAGTGCGAGCCAACGCCGATCATGCTGCTCGACGAAGCGGCCTGAGACGTCCCATCGCGGGCTGCATTGAACCGATGCAGCCCATTTCTTGGCGGTTTTATATGCGAAAAACTGCATGGTTTGTGAGATCGCGAGCATTCTATTTGGAGATCATGGTCTATGTCTAAAATTTCCGCTGCATCGGATGTGATGCCCAGCGCCGGCGCGCCGGCCAAGCGCCTCTCCTGGTTGGATCGTTACCTGACGCTCTGGATATTCCTGGCAATGGCAATCGGCGTGGCCCTCGGCTATTTTGTCCCGGGCATGGAAGGAGCGATTAACCGCTTTCAGGTGGGGACGACGAACATCCCCATCGCCATCGGCCTGATCCTGATGATGTATCCGCCCTTTGCCAAGGTGAAGTACGAAGAACTAGGCGAGGTCTTTCGCAACCGCAAGATATTGGGCTTGTCGCTGGTGCAGAATTGGCTGGTGGGACCGCTGCTTATGTTTGTGCTGGCTGTCGTCTTTTTGCGCGGTTACCCGGAATACATGGTTGGCCTGATTATGATTGGGCTGGCGCGCTGCATCGCCATGGTGATCGTCTGGAACGAACTGGCAAAGGGCGACACGGAATATGCCGCCGGGCTGGTGGCCTTCAACAGCGTTTTCCAGGTGCTCTTTTACAGCGTCTACGCCTACGTCTTTATTACAGTGCTGCCGCAAGCGCTGGGGCTACAGGGCGCCGTGGTGCATATCACCATCGGGGAGATCGCGCGCAGCGTCTTTATATACCTGGGCATTCCCATGATCGCGGGCTTTGCCACGCGCTTTTTCCTGCTGCGCGCCAAAGGACGGGCATGGTACGAGTTGCATTTCCTGCCCCGCATTAGTCCGTTGACGCTGGCGGCGCTGCTCTTCACCATCGTCGTCATGTTCAGCCTGAAGGGCGAGCTAATTGTGCAGATCCCGCTCGATGTCGTGCGCATTGCTATCCCGCTTACTCTCTACTTCGTATTGATGTTCCTGGTCAGTTTCTGGATGGGCCATCGCCTGGGCGCGGACTACTCGAAGACGACCACGCTGGCCTTCACCGCAGCCAGCAACAACTTTGAACTGGCGATTGCGGTGGCGGTAGCCGTTTTTGGCATCAATTCCGGCGTGGCGTTCGCCGCGGTGATCGGGCCGTTGGTAGAGGTGCCGGTCATGATTGGTTTGGTCAACGTCGCTTTGATGTTCCAGCGGCGCTATTTTGGCGAGCAAATGATGAGCGAAAGTGTGATGTACAAATGAAAATGATCGACGAAACGCCCGCGCGCCTGCGCGAAAACGGGGCGGCAGGGCACACGTGGGGTGAACTATGGAACTCAGCGGCGCGCAGCCTGGAGCGTTGGCGCGGCGAGTGGAAGCCGTTGGCCGCTATCCTGGCGATCTTCCTGGCCTTCTACTACCTGCCCGTGGGCCGGCCGCGCTTCGACGGCGCGGTGATCGAGGCGCTGGAACTGGCCAAGTGGTACGCGCAGGAGCATGTGATCCTGTGCCTGCTGCCCGCCTTTTTCATCGCCGGGGCCATCGCCGTCTTTGTCAGCAACGGCTCGGTGATGAAATACCTGGGGGCGGACGCGCCCAAGGCGCTGGCGTATGGCGTGGCGTCGGTCTCCGGCACGATCCTGGCGGTCTGCTCGTGTACGGTGCTGCCGCTCTTTGCGGGCATCTACCGCATGGGCGCCGGGCTGGGGCCGGCGATCTCGTTTCTCTACTCCGGCCCGGCTATCAACGCCCTGGCGATCATCCTCACGGCGACGGTGTTGGGGCCGAGTTTGGGCATTGCGCGCGCCGTGGGCGCGGTGCTTTTCGCCGTCTTCATCGGGCTGGCGATGCAGTTCATCTTCCGGCATGACGCCGCCGAGAGTCGTCGCGCCCAGGCCGTGCTGCCCGCGGCGGAGGACGGGCGCCCGCTGTGGCAGACCGCGCTCTACTTTGCGAGCCTGGTGGGCATCTTGATCTTTGCCAACTGGGGCGCGCCGCGCACGCCGGAGGGCTTCTGGCAGTTGGTCTACGCCGGCAAGTGGGCGATCACGGCTGCCTTTAGCGCGGGCCTGGGCGTGATGCTGGTCGCCTGGTTCGGCGTGTACTGGTGGAAGGTGGCGACCATCGCCGCGGCCACGGTCCTCGCGGCGCTGCTCTTCCCTGCCAACCCCACCGTGCCCTTTGTCGTGGGGCTGATCGGCCTGACCGTCCTCACCAGCACGGGTGAGGACGAGATGGGCGATTGGTTCGAGCAGTCGTGGGGCTTTGCCAAACAGATCTTGCCGCTGCTGCTCGTGGGCGTGTTGGTCTCCGGCTTCCTGCTGGGGCGTCCGGGGCACGAAGGGCTGATCCCGTCGAGCTGGGTGAGCGCGGCGGTGGGCGGCAATTCGCTGCTTGCCAACTTCCTGGCTTCGTTTGTGGGTGCGTTCATGTACTTCGCCACGCTGACCGAAGTGCCGATCTTGCAGGGGCTGATCGGCAGCGGCATGGGGCAAGGGCCGGCGCTGGCGCTGCTGCTGGCAGGCCCGGCGCTGAGCCTGCCCAACATGCTTGTGATCCGCAGCGTGATCGGGACCAAGAAGACGGCGGTCTACGTAGCGCTGGTGGTCGTCGCCGCCACACTGAGCGGCCTCTTCTATGGCGCAGTCTTTGCGTAACACTTTGCGGTAACCAACGCAGTATTTGACTTTGGATTGTATAGAAGGAGCATATGATGAAGAAACTACAGATCCTCGGTTCCGGCTGTCCCAAGTGCAAGAAGCTGACCGAAAACGCCGAAGCTGCCGCCCAGGCGCTGGGCATCGACTACGAAGTGGAGAAAGTGACCGAACTGGACGACATCTTGAGCTTCGGCGTGATGTCCACGCCCGCGCTGGTGGTGGACGGCGAGCTGAAGGTAATGGGCAAAGTCCCCTCCGTGGAGGCGCTCAAGGCGATGATCGCCTAGAGATGCCACGCGCAGATCGGCGCCGCAGTCATTCGCCGCAGTCATTCAGCAAGGAGGATTTGCCGTTGGACAAGCCCAAGATACTGATCCTGTGTACGGGAAACTCGGCGCGCAGCCAGATGGCCGAGGCGCTCTTCCGCCGGCATGGCGGCGACCACTACGACGTTTACAGCGCCGGCATCGAGCCGAAAGGCATTCACCCGCTGACGCGGCGCGTGATGCAAGAGGCGGGGCTGGACTTGGCCGGACAGCGCTCGAAGGATGTGCGCGAATACCTGGACGGCACGACCTTCGCCTATGTCTTCACCGTGTGCAGCAACGCCGAGGAGCGCTGCCCGCGCGTGCTCTTGAGCATGGGCGAGCACGCGCATTGGGGCCTGGAGGACCCGGCCGCGCAGGCAGGAAATGACGCGCAGCAAGCAGCCAAATTCCGCACCGTGCGCGATCAAATCGACGCGCATGTGCGCGCCTGGATGGCGCAGCGCGACCCTGCCGCGGGCTAGATTCCCCGCTCCGCGCACGCCGATTTGTGGTATGATAGAGGCAGGTCGCGCCGCCGCGGCCTGCCGGCATGGACGCCTGCAACATTGACGCCTGATGGACGGCACGGTTGAAGATAGGCGGTTGAAGATTGACGGCTAGAGATTGACGACAGCCATCCACAATTCAACAAGCTGACACAGGAGGAATTGCCATGCAGTGCAACGTAGGACAGACCGACCGCATCATCCGCATTGTGGCGGGGCTTGTGATCATCGGCCTCGGTTTTTACTTCAGCAGTTGGTGGGGCGCGCTGGGCTTGATCCCGCTTGTGACCGGCATCATCCGCTGGTGCCCAATCTACAGGGTGCTGCACATGTCCACATGCGAGACGCCCACGGTCACGCCCTAGCCCCTTTTATAAAGAACACGGGCAATACGTCGCCTATCTTCCAGGACGTAGTGAGCTTTCTGAAAGATGTTTGGCCCGGCCTTTTGGCCGGGCCGTTTTTTGGTTGCCCCACGACGAAACCGCAGCGGCGCGCCCGGCTAATTTTATGTCATTTCCTAGCAACCTTACAGACATAAGGGCCAAATGAGGGCTATGCTTGATCACAAGCCGGTCATGCGCTTTGCGTTAAGCAATGCGTTGTACATACAAGTAAACAACATGGAAGTTCAAGCAACAAAGGAGATTTCTGATGGCTCCGAAAAGCCAAATGTTCAAAACCCGCAATGATCTGCCCGAGAAGACTCGCACCGAGATGGTGAAGCTGCTCAACCAGCAGTTGGCGGACACGTTTGACCTCTACAGCCAGATCAAGCAGTCCCACTGGAACATCAAGGGCATCGACTTTATTCAGCTGCACCTGCTCTTCGACCAGCTGGCGGAGAACGTGCTGCCCTACGCCGACATGATCGCCGAACGCGCCACCGCGCTGGGCGGCAAGGCCCTGGGCACCGTGCGCCTGGCTGCGCAGAATTCCGCAATGCCCGAAATGCCGGAAACGGTAGCGGACGAGAAAGAATACGTCGTCCTCCTCGCCGACCGCATGGCGTCCTATGGCAAATCCAGCCGCGCCGCAATTGACACGGCGGACAATGCGAAGGATCGCAGCACGGCGGACCTGTTCACCGAGATTTCGCGCTCGGTCGACAAGGACCTGTACTTCCTGGAGTCGCACCTGCAATAGCAATGTCTGCGACTGCAAGACGTTGTGCAGTGAGATAACACGCGAGGCCCGTCGCCATTCGAATGGCGACGGGCCTCGTCTTTTTGATCGGCGGTTTGGATACAGGAACACCCGGGAAAGCGGCCTATTCCTCGGCTACGCTCAGCTCGTTGCGCACGTCCGCCACGCCTTCCAAGTCGCGCACCATATACTCCACGATGGCGATATCCTCGTTGCTAAAGACCGTGCCGTACAGGTGGACGATGCCGTTGCGCACCACGGCTTTGACATGGTGCAGATGGCCGGTTTCGCTGTTGTTGTGCAGAACCGTGTAAATGTCCTCTTCGAGGTCCAGGTCCTGGTTGTCGACGCGGCGCGGCAAGTCCTCCACGTCCGGGTTCGTTTCCTCCATGCTGGAGGCAAAGCCGGCGGCGATCTCGATGCCTTCGGGGTCGTCGCTGGGCAGGACCGGCGGGTCACTGGGCGGGTCGTAGACCAAGCCTTGCTGCTGCGCCAGGTAAGGGTTGGTGGTGGAGCCGTCGGTGTGCGCCGTGTCGTAGAGGTCGTCGGCATCGCGGGCGCGGCGACGCGCGTTCGCCAGCTCTTCCAGTTCCTCCAGGCTGACTTCCTCGATCTCTTCTTGCGGGGCTTCTTCTTCCGGGTTGTCTTCGCGTTTACGCTGTGTCATGGCGTTTCTCCTTGCAAGCTATTCCGAGTGAAATAGGGGGAGCCGCGTGCCTGGGCGCCCTCCGCCGTTTCGAGCCTCTTCTCTGCGCCGGGCGATCTGGCCCGCCTGCGCCTAGCTTACGCCCTACGCGCCCCGCGCGATGTGGGCTTTGACACAGTGCAGGGTCATGTCTGCATGACCAATTGCGCGGCCAAGCAAAAGGGCGGCGAGGGAGGGCGCCGGGCCTTGCGACAGGGCGTCTCCCTCGCCGCCCCTCAATACTACGGTGCGGCACGGATAAGTTACGGGGCTAGAAGCCGCGCACTTTGTCCACCTGGTTGCGCAGGGGCAGTTCGCCCTTGATGAAGCGCGCCAGGTTGTCGGCGAAGATGTCCATGATGTGCTTGGCTTCGTACTGCGTACCGCCGG
>JBBSBO010000163.1:0-6176 GCA_038251215.1 Caldilineales bacterium | reverse complement strand
TTTGCAAGACAATGCCGAATTGGTTGCGCAGCGTGCGGTAATCCATTTGAGACAGCGGAATATGGTCGTATAGTATTTCCCCCTCTTCCAGCTCATGCAGCCCCAGCATCAGCAAGGCCAATGTGCTCTTGCCGGAACCGGTGCGGCCCACGATCGCGATCTTCTGCCCTGGCTCCACGCTGAACGTTACCCCGCGCACGGCCCAGGGCGCCTGCGGGTGATAGCGAAAACCGACGTCGCGCAACTCAATGCGCCCGCTCAACTCCGGCGCGGGCAGCACCTCTTGCGCGTCTTGCTCGGGCGCCGTCTTGAGCACATCCGCGATGCGGTCCAAATTGGCCCCGATCAATTGCAGCGATTGGCTGGTGCCCACCAGCGACGACAACGGTCCCAAAAATGAAATGGCGAGCGTGTTCACCGCCAGCATCGTGCCCAGCGTCATCTGCCCTTGCATCACCAACAGCGCGCCCACCCACAACATCGCCACAGGCGCCAACGACCCCAGCACCTCCTGCCCCGTGCCCACCAAGATCGCCAAATGGCTGCGCTTGAGCGAGATGTTCAGTTGCTTAAAGAACAGGTTCGACCAATGCGCCATCGTCCGCTCTTCCGCCGCGGAGGCCTTTATCGTGGCGATGCCGTTCAGCGCCTCGACCAAATAGCTCTGCGACTCCGCCTGCGCGGCCAGGTCGCGCTCGGCCAACTCGTACAGCCGCCCGGTAGTGGTCAAGAGGATCACCACCTGCAGCGCGCCGAAAACCAGCGTCAGCGCGCCGAAGAGCGGCTGCCAATAGAGCAGCACCGCCAGGTAGAAGACCACCATCGTGCCATCCAAAATGACGGAAATAGTCTCGCCGGTCAGCACTTCGCGGATCGTAGCGACGCTGCCCAAACGCATGAGCAGGTCGCCGCTCGTGCGCTCGTGGAAGAAGCGATAGGGCAGACGCAGCATATGCTCGAAGAAGCTGAACATCACCTCAATATCGAGCCGCGCTTCCAAATACAGCGCCAACGAGCTGCGCAAATAGCCCAGCACCACCTGCGACGCGACCAGTACGACCATGCCCAGCCCCAACATGGTGAGCAGCGACACCCTTTGCTCGGGCAAAATCGTGTCGATCAGAACCATGGTAAAGAGCGAGAAGACAAGGCCCAGCACCTGCAACAACGCCGATGCGCCCAGCACCTGGCCCATAAAGCCCAACGTGCCCGGCGTCCGCAGGATCTGCTTCAGATACTCGCGCCAGGTTAACTTGTTCTGCGCTTTCTGAGTCGTAAAGCCTTCAGCCGGTTCCATCGCCAGCACGACGCCGGTGAAGCCTACGCCAAACTCCTCCGGCGTCAGCTTACGCCGCCCCATCGCCGGGTCGACCACCTTCACGACGCTGGGCGACCACGACTCCACCACCATGAAGTGATCGAAGTTCCAATGGATAATGGCAGGCATGGGCAACTGCGCCAAGCCCGCCGGCTCCATCGAAAACGCGCGCACCTGTAAACCCTGCTCGCGCCCCGCCTGGGCGATGGCGCGCGCCGACAGCCCGTCTCTGCCGGTATGCAGGAACCGGCGGCATTCGCTGACAGTAGTCTCCCGGCCATAGTAGCTGAGTACCATCGCCAGGCTCGCTGCTCCGCATTCGTGCGGCGTCATCTGCAAAATGACGGGGACGCGCTTCATGGAGCACCCATCATGTACGACTGAATTGTCGGTTGGAGTACGGGCCAAAATGCCATAACTAAGCCTAACGCCATCAAAACCCCGGCAATGATCCAGAGCAACACAAAGCCTGTGGACGACACCAGGCGCGGCAAAACAATCTTCTCTTTATTCTGGACGTAATTCTCGTATGCTTCGATACGAAAAATCGAACGGTCCGCCGAAACTCGCGCCTCCACAGGCGCAGTTTCCACGCGACCGGCTGTGTTTGGCTCTTGCAGCACGCTATCCCCCATCCCTAGGCGGTTCCGTCCTGACTAGCAGCGCTCAGCGCCTTCGCTCCGCAGAATACGGGCAACGTGGCACACGGCGCTAAATGAAATCATGGCTGTATCCAGCTCGCGCAACGTCTCGCTTCAACTGTGTTAGAGCAGCAGCGTGATAGCAGCCAAGCAAGTGGGCTTCGCCAATCTAGCCGGCAAGAATCGGGTCGGCTCGATTTTATCACGCGTCTCCTTATCCAGATACTCCCTATCCAGATAGACGTCAAAGCGCGCCAAATGAAACGGAAAGAAGGAAAACTGGGGCAGATGGCGATAATCGGACAATCGATCCATAATGAAACAGGCGCATCGCCCATCCAATTTACGCGAAAGGACGCCCTTATGGCTTCGATCCCCGGCATGTCAGATTACCTTTCCTCCTACACTCCCCCCAATGCCATCGAACCTGGCGGGCCGGGAATGGACCCGTGCTGGACGTCCAGCGCCAAAAGCGGCGTGGGTACGGCCCTGGACGCCGGCAACCGAGTTTGGTTCACCTTAAGCCACGGCATCGTCAACGAGATTTACTACCCGCGCATCGACCAAGCCTGCACGCGTGACCTCGGCCTGCTCGTCGGCGATGGGGTGAGCTTCTTCTCCGAAGAGAAACGCGACGCCGATCACGCCATCGCCTTCATGGCGCCCGGCGTGCCCGCCTATTCCCTCATCAACACCGTGCCGGGCCGCTATCGCATCGACAAGACCATTTGCACCGACCCACAGCGCGACGTTTTTCTGCAGCGCACGCGTTTTTCGGCGCTCGACCGCGCGCGGCCGGCGTATCAACTCTACATCCTGCTCGCCCCACATCTTGGCAACCACGGTAGCGGGAATACAGCTTGGATCGGCGACTACAAAGGGACAACCATGCTCTTCGCCCAGCGGGACGGGCTGGCACTAGCGCTAGCCTGCTCCGTCCCCTGGCGCCAAGCCTCGGCAGGCTACGCAGGGGCATCCGATGGCTGGCAAGACCTAAACCAACACCAGCGCATGACATGGGCCTATGAGCGAGCGCCCAACGGCAACGTGGCCCTGATCGGCGAAGTGGACCTAAGCGCCACCGACACGTTTGATTTGGCGCTGGGCTTCGGCCTCAACCCGGCGGAGGCAGCTCTACGCGCCCGCGCGAGCCTTCAGCGCGGTTTTGATCACGCCCTGGCGCAATACATCAAGGGCTGGCAGGAGGGACACGCAGGCTTGCTGCCTTTGACGGCTTCCCCGTCGCAACGCCCCGACCTATATCCGATTAGCGCGGCCGTATTGCGCACCCACGAGTCCAAACGCTTTCCCGGCGGGCTGATCGCCAGCCTCTCCATCCCGTGGGGCTTCACCAAAGGCGACGACGATCTCGGCGGCTACCACCTGAGCTGGCCCCGGGACCAAGTGGAGAGCGCCGGCGGGTTGCTGGCCGCGGGCCTGCACGCCGAGGCGCGCCAAGTGCTGGAGTATTTGGCCGCCACGCAGGAAGCCGATGGGCATTGGGGGCAAAACATGTGGCTGGACGGCACGCCCTATTGGCAAGGCGTCCAGATGGACGAGACCAGCTTGCCCATCCTCTTGGCGGACCTCGTTCGCCGCGAGAAAGCCATCGACGAAGTGGACATGCGAGGTCTGTGGCCCATGATCCGCCGCGCCGCCGAGTTCGTCGTGTGCAATGGACCCGTCACCCAACAAGACCGCTGGGAAGAGGACCCCGGCTATTCGCCCTTCACCCTTGCCGTCGAGATCGCTGCATTACTAGCCGCCGCGGACTTCGCCGACCTATACGCCGAACCGCAGATCGCAACCTACCTGCGCCAAACGGCGGACGTCTGGAACAACAACATCGAACGCTGGACCTACGTGGCCGGCACGGACTTGGCACGCCGAATCGGCGTGTCCGGCTATTATGTGCGCATCGCTCCCCCGGACAAAGCCGACGCCGCTTCGCCCCTCCAGGGCTTCGTGCCGATCAAGAATCGCCCGCCCGATCAAAGCACAGAACCCGCCCGGCAGATCGTCAGCCCCGATGCCCTCGCCTTGGTGCGCTTTGGCCTGCGCGCCGCCGACGACCCGCGCATCCTCGACACGGTCAAAGTGATCGATGCGCTGCTCAAGCAAGAGACGCCCAACGGCCCCGTCTGGCGCCGTTACAACGACGACGGCTACGGCGAACATGCCGACGGCGCCCCCTTCGACGGTACGGGCATCGGACGCGGTTGGCCGCTCCTCACTGGCGAAAGAGCGCACTACGAACTGGCGGCAGGCCATCGGCAAGAAGCCGAACGCTTGCTGCACGCCCTGGAAGCGCTTGCCGGCGACAGCGGCCTGCTCCCCGAGCAGACCTGGGACGCCGCGGATATTCCGCAGCGCGAGCTGTTCTGTGGCCGCCCCGCCGGGTCCGCCATGCCCTTGGCCTGGGCGCACGCTGAATACATCAAGCTGCGACGCTCGCTGCACGAGGGCCGAGTATTCGACCAACCGCCGCAAACGGTGCAGCGCTACCAGACAGAAAAGGCGCGGGCGCCCTATGCGATCTGGCGCTTCAACCACAAAGTGCGCACCCTGCCCGCCGGGCAACATTTGCGCGTCGAGCTGCTCGCCCCTGCGCGCGTACACTGGAATACGGACGACGGCCCCTTGACGCAGCGGACAGCTACACGCGACAGCGGGCTGGGCGTATACTGGGCGGACTTGCCCGTCGACAATCTGCCGCCGGACGCCACGATTTCATTTACCTTCGAGTGGCTGGAAAACGGTCGCAGAGAGGGCGAAAACTTCACCGTCGAAGTTGCAGCGGCGCCGACTGACAGCCATGATCCGGCGGCGAAGAGTGAGGTTACAAAGAAGTCGCGCCCGCGCCGCAATCCGCCTCGGCCAAAGGCAAGCGCAACGTAAACGTGGAGCCGCGCCCCGGCTCGCTCTCCAGCGTTAGCGTGCCGCCGTGCGCCCGCGCCGACTCCCGGCTCAGCGCCAAGCCAATGCCCATGCCCACGTGTACCGGGCGCGTCTGCGGGCTGCGGTAGAAATACTCGAATACACGGCCATGCTCCTCTGCCAGGATGCCCGGCCCCGTATCGCGCACGCTGAGCGCTGCCATCGCTTTCTGCCCGGGCAGCTTCTCCACGCGCGCAGTCACGGACACCGTCCCGCCTGCGGGCGTATACTTGCGCGCATTGTCCAGCAAGTTATCGAGGATCTGCGCCACGCGCGCCGCGTCGGCGCACACCGGCGGCATCTCCGGCGGCAAATCACTTTCCAACGTGATGCCGTCGCGCTGCATCCGCGCGGCCATATGCCGGAAGTTCTGGTCGTAGACGTCTGTCAGGCGGATCACTTGCCGGTTGAGCGGAATGCCGCCCAGTTCGCTCTGCGCCAACAAGGCCAGGTCATTCACCTGGCGCGACACCTCGTAGATACGCTCCTCAATCTCGCCCGCCAACTCGCGCACCAACTCCATGTCGAGGTTTTCACGCCGTACCAGCAACTGGGCCGCGGAGTTGACTGCGCCCAGCGGCCTGCTCACTTCATGCACAATGCCGGCCAACAGACGCTGCCTCTCCACTTCACTTTGATGGAGATGCTGCGCCATCTCATTGTAGCGCGCGATCAGCAGGTTCATCTCGCGCGAGCCTGCGGGGTGAACCAGAGTCGGCTCCTCGCCCAACTTGAACTGCCCCACCGCGCGCGCCAAATTCATCAGCGGAGCGGTCATAGAGCGCGCCAAGAACCAGCCCAGCAGCGCCGCCGCAATTAGGCCCGTCGCAAACGTGCCAAAGACAAACCAGCGCAGCGAGCGCAGCCGCTCCATAATCTCGTCCATGCTGTGTGACAGGCGCACCGCGCCCACGACTTTCCCGTCCTGCACCACCGGCACAGCCACATCCACGACTTCTTCACCCAACATGCGGCTGTAGCGAATCTCCCATGCGTCTTGGCCCGCCAGCGCGCGCACGACCACGTCCGCCTCGATCGCTTGCCCGGCCCTGCCCTCGTCTTGCACCAGGCTCGAGGCCAGCAGCCGGCCTTCGCCGTCGATCAGCATAATGCGCGCGGGGACGCGCCGCTGCAGCTGCGCCACCGCGTCGGCTGCGCTCTGCGGGCCGGCCATGTTTTCAGGGCTGTCTTGCTCATCTTCTGCGATCTGCGCGGCTTGGGTGACGTACTCATTCGCCTATTTGGCGAGGAAATAGCGAGTCTCGAGAAAATAGAGGAGG
>JBBSBO010000162.1:0-6183 GCA_038251215.1 Caldilineales bacterium | reverse complement strand
GTGGCTGTTGCCGGCAAGAGGCCGGCGCGAGGTAATGGAAAGCAGACCGATAGGAAAAGCGGGCAACAGGATCACAGACAAACCGGCGAGAGGCCGGATCACTGGCTAGGGTTGAGGCGGGAAAGACGCAACCGGATGGCCGCTTGGGTGTTCATGATAATATAGCACGTCAACGTGCAGCGTGCAAATCGCGAAAAAAGTCACAATAGCTTGCGGCAAACGCGCAAAGTCTTGCGCGGGGTCTTTGGGGGTGGTTGCCCGCGCCGGCCTCCTCGTGCTATACTCGCAGCGGCTTGTGCGCCGGCGCGCCGCGTCTTTTACCTCACTTGTCTGCCGCCGGCTAATCGTGTACGCCGGCGCCCTCTGCCGGCCTGCGACACAAGCCTGAGCGCAAGCGGGGCGCTATCGATGCCGATCCTCCGCTGCCGGCGCCACCGCGACAGCTGGACGGGCGCGCAAAAAGAATTGCGCAAATCTGCAACGACGCAGGAAAAATAGTGGCAGGCGATGCAGACGGCCGCGCAGTACGCCGCGCCGGCTGCATGTCGGGCATGGCAGCACCGCGTCGTTTCCGGTTGTATTCATCCGGCTCAATTCACAAGAAGGGCGCCCTATGAAAAAGTACTCTTTCCTCAGCGTTTTGCTTCTGACGGCCTTGCTCTTGGCGGCCTGCGGCGGGGCCGCACAGCCCGCAGCCGAAGCGCCTGCCGCCGAGCAGCCCGCCGCCGCAGCCCCTGCCGCGGCCGACGCCGGCGCGCCCCAATACGGCGGCGACGCCATTGTCGTCTACAAGGATGACCTGGCTACGCTCGACCCTGCCGTCGGCTATGACTGGACCAACTGGCCCACGATCAAAATGGTCTTCGACCCGCTGTTGGACTATGACGACTCGACCAACCTCGTACCGCGTTTGGCCGAAGCCATGCCCGAGATCAGCGACGACGCCACCACCTATACCTTCAAGCTGCGCCAGGGCGTCAAGTTCCAGAACGGCCGCGAGTTCACGGCGGACGACGTGGTCTACACGCTCACGCGCGTACTCGACCCGGCCACAGCCAGCCCCGGGGCCGGCTTCTATGTTGGCATCCAGGGCGCGACCGAGTTTATGGACGGCAGCGCCGACAGCGTTTCGGGCATCGAGGCGCTGGACCCGTACACCGTGCGCTTCACCCTCAGCCAGCCCGACGTGACGTTCCTCAACAAGCTGGCGCTCAACTTCGCCTTTATCGTGCCGCAAGAGGAAGTGGAAGCCCAGGGCGACAACTTCGGCCATGCGCCCACCGGCACCGGCCCCTTTGCGCTGCGCGAGTGGCAGCCGGGCCAGTACCTGATCTTCGACCGCAACCCGGACTATTTCTACAACGACCTGCCCTACCTGGACAGCGTGCGCATCGAAGTCGGCGTGGAGCCGGACGTAGCGCTGCTCCGCCTGGAGCGCGGCGAAATCCATCTGATGGGCGATCCGCCCCCCGGCGCCGACTGGGCGCGCATTTCGTCCGACCCGGCCTGGGAGAATCGCCTGGAGCGCCAGCCGCAGGTCAGCACCGTTTACATCGCCATCAACACCGAAATGGCGCCCTTCGACAATGTACTCGTGCGGCAGGCGCTGAATTACGCCATCGACAAGCAGCGCATCATCCAACTGCTCAACGGCCGCGGCACGGTTGCCAACCAGATTCTGCCGCCGCTGATGCCCGGCTACGACCCGGACTATGTGGGCTACGAGTATAACCCGGACAAGGCCAAGGAACTGCTGGCCGAGGCGGGCTTTGCCGACGGCTTCGAAACCGAGATCGAGTGCATCTCCGTCGACCCGCAGCCCAAGCTGTGCGAGTCCTTCCAACAGGACCTGGACAAGGTCGGCATCAAGCTCAACATCAAGACGCTCGCCGCGCCCAATGTGATCGACGACGCCGGCAACGGCCTCAACGCGCTAACCTGGTCGGGCGGCCTGGCTTGGATCCAAGACTACCCGGACCCGGACGACTTCTATGCGCCGATCCTGGGCTGCGACTCGAACGTGCCGGGCGGCTGGAACTGGTCGCGCTATTGCAACGAAGAGCTGCACGCCCAAAGCCTGGAACTGCTGGCGCAGACCGACCGCGCCGCACGCATGGAGGCCTACAAGCCTTTCTTCAAGCAGCTGATGGACGACGCCGTGTGGGTTCCCGTCTTCAACGGCGAGTACACCATCGCCCATACCGAGGACTTCCACGGCGCGCCGACCTTCACGCATCCCGAGCATCTCTTCCGCTACGAGACCATGTGGAAGTCCGCTGAATAGAAAGCAGGAGGCAGCGTGGTCGTCACAACGGATGACGGTCAAACGAGCCGGCCCATCAGTGCAGACGCGACCCGACCGGCCCCCAACACTTTGGGCCGGTCGGGCGCCCTAGCCAGCCCCGGCTACTTCACGCTGGCCTGGCGCAAGCTGCGCCGCGACCGCGTGGCGATGGTCGGACTCGTTTTGATTGGCTTGATTGTTCTGGGCGCACTCTTTGCGCCGCTCCTCGCGCCGCATGACCCCGCCGAGCAGTTCCGCGACGGCCTGACGCCGGACGGACAGCCCATCCCCAGCACGCTGCTCAGCCAGGGCAGCCTGCGCTTTCCGCTGGGCACCGACGCCAACGGGCGCGACCTCCTCAGCCGCATCCTCTATGGCGCGCGCGTCAGCCTGGTGGTGGGCGTGCTCGCCAACGCCATTGCCGTGGCCCTGGGCACGCTGATCGGCACGGTCGCCGGCTTCTTCGGCAACCCGCTGGAAATGATCCTGATGCGCTTCACCGAGATCATGATGGCCTTCCCCACGTTGCTGCTGGCGATGGCGCTGGTGGCGATCCTGTCGCCCAGCATGTGGGTGATCATTATGGTGATCGGGCTGGTCTATTGGACGTGGATCGCGCGCGTGGTCTACGGCCAAGTGGTGTCGCTGCGCACGCGCGAGTTTGTCACGGCGGCCCATGCCACGGGCGTGCGCCGCGGCCGCATCCTCGTGCGCCATCTGCTGCCGCAGCTGGCCTCCACCATTATTGTGTGGGGCACGCTGGGCATTGCCACTAACGTCATGCTGGAGGCCAGCCTCAGCTACCTGGGCATCGGCGTACAGCCGCCCACGCCCAGTTGGGGCGGCATGATCCAGCAAGCGCAGTCGTATTACCGCACCGCGCCCTGGCTGCTGATCTTCCCCGGCCTGGCGATCATGGTGACGGTGCTGGCCTTTAACCTGTTGGGCGACGGTCTGCGCGATGCGCTGGACCCGACGCAGCGGAGGGCTTGAGCATGTGGGCCTATATTCTGCGCCGCCTGGTGATGGCCATCCCCGTCATCTTCGGCATCTCGATCATCACCTTCCTGCTGATCTATTATCTGCCCGCCGACCCGGCGCGCATGTATGCCGGGCCAAGCGCCACGCCCGCAACGGTGGCGCGCATCCGCGCCGAGCTGGGGTTGGATGACCCGCTGTGGACGCAGTACACGCACTACATGGCGCGCATGGCGCAGGGCGACCTGGGCTTTTCGTACCGCAAGCAGATGCCCGTGACCGAGCTGATCGCGGGGCGCATCCCCTATACGCTGGCGCTGGTCTTTGCCGGCATCTTGGTCGAGCTGATCATCGGCCTGCCCATCGGCATCTATTCGGCGCTGAACCAGGGGCGCTGGCCCGACCGCGCCGGCATGATCTTCGCGCTGTTGGGCGTGTCGATCCCGTCGTTTTGGCTGGGGCTGATGCTGCTTTTCTTCTTCGGCTACAAGATCCCCATCTTTCCGCTGGGCGGCGCGGGCGGGCTGGACCATCTGGTGCTTCCCGCGGTGACGGCGGGGCTGGGCGGCGCGGCCTGGTACGCGCGCATGATGCGCTCGAGCATGTTGGATGTGCTAAGCAACGACTACGTGCGCACGGCGCGCGCCAAGGGCATGCAGCGCCGCGTGGTGCTGGGCCGGCATGTGCTGCCCAACTCGCTCAACCCCGTCATCACGATGGCGGGCATGGATATCCCCTGGTTTGTAGGCGGCGTGGTCATCGTCGAGCGCATCTTCAACTGGCCCGGCGTGGGCCGCCTGGCGGTGGAGGCCATCGAAACGGTGGATGTGCCCCTGATCCTGGGCACGGTGATCTTCACCGCCGCGCTGGTGGTGATCAGCGGCATCATCATCGACGTGGTGCAGGGTATTGTGGACCCGCGCATCCGCATCGCGCGCTAATTTGCAGCGCCAATTCATGGGAATCTACAAGGCAATCATTCAGCCAAAAAGGAGCGTGTAGGATGGCGACGCATCATCTGGACGACACCCAGCCCCATGCCTTTTGGGACAATACGCTGGCCCCGCGCCTGCACATCCAGCCGGGCGACACGGTCGTCTTCGAGACGCTGGAGGCTTCGGCCAAGCAAGTGCTGCCGGGGTCGCCGCATTCCGCTGTAGCCACGCTGGACTTCAGCCTGATCCACCCGCTGACCGGGCCGGTCTTTGTCGACGGGGCCGAGCCGGGCGACGCGCTGGAGGTGGAGATCCTCTCCATCGAACACAAAGGCTGGGGCTGGAACGCCGTGCTGCCCGGTTTCGGCCTGCTGGCGGACGACTTCACTGAGCCGTATCTGCACCACTACGAACTGAAGGATGACGTCTGCATCTTTAACAACGATATTCGCATCCCCTACGAGCCGTTCTGCGGCGTGATGGGCGTGGGGCCACAGGAAAACGGGCGCTTCACCACGATTGCGCCGGGCGCCTATGGCGGCAATATCGACGTGCGCCACCTGATGCCGGGGGCGACGGCCTGGTTCCCGGTGTGGGTCCCCGGCGCGCTCTTCTCGTGCGCCGACTGCCACGCCGCGCAAGGCGACGGCGAGGTCAACGGTACAGGCGTCGAGTCGCCCATGACGGTGACGCTGCGCTTCAACCTGGTGAAGGACGCCAACCTGCCCGAACTGCGCTTTGTGACGCCGCCGGGCCGCAAGCTGACCGTGGCCGACAGCGGCGGCTACTATGTGCGCACGGCGCATGGGCCGGACCTGTACACGAACGCGCAGAACGCCATCCGTTATGTGATCGACTACCTGGAGGCGGAGCGCGGCCTGACGCGGGCGCAAGCCTACTGCCTGTGCGGCGCAGCGGTGGACCTGAAGATCAGCGAGATCGTCGACGCGCCCAACTGGATCGTGTCGGCTTACCTGCCGCTGGGCATCTTCAAGTAAGAACGACCGTCACCCGGAGTAGGTAACGCTGTCATCCTGAGCCGTGCCGCGGCGAAGGGTCCATAACGAACTGTCCCCCGCCGCACACCCGCAGCGGGGGATGTGTTTCTTTAACCCGTGAAGTAAAGGCAGGAGACCCTACTCACTCCAAATTCGGCAAGGTTAAAGCCGAATCTAGGTGGCCGGAGTATTGGCGTACTGAGCGGTTGTATTGATGGAAGCGAACATCGACACGCTCTCACGCTGTTGAGGGTGGACACATCAGTGCAGCCAAGGAGAGGCGTTCTATTCGAGGATGGAATAGGAGAAACAAAGAATGAGGGAATCCGAGGGGCGATTTTGCAGATAAGGCCCAACCGTGAACGACCAATGTTAGCCGACGATACAGTAGCATTTCTGAAGTTCCACGCAGTCAGGACCGATAAATATCATACGCTCGTCACGAATTGGATCGACGACTAATCCGACACTGTAGGGGTGGCAGAAAAAGCGTCTTTGGGTAGCTCGATCTGTGCCGCTAAAAAAGACGCCAAGATTTGGATGGCTGTGGTACCACCCGACGACGATAATCTTGTTGGTCAAATATGGTCGCGCATTGTCCCACAGCGTAGTACTCATACGCAATGATACCCCGGACGACTCCAGAAAGGGGCCTTCTACACTCTTGGTCACATGTACTAATAGAGGAGACGCTTCTTCGGATCCGGTGTCACCATACACCGATCCCAGGAGAAGACCTCCAAGTTCAGTGCTGCGTGTTGACAGATGACCGTATATGCACTCCCGACATGCTTCCGGAAACAAAACCACCATCTGATTGTCACAAAGCGAGAGCAGTTTGATTGCATCCGCAACGCTCAATGTGCCAAGTAGGTCACCGATCTTTTGGTAGTCAATTCCGGATGGAAGTTCTCTCCAACTTAACATGGTGTAGTTGCTCGCAATAGGGCGTGGACAACGTGACCCGACTGCCGCGAAGACGATCGCG
>JBBSBO010000161.1:0-6199 GCA_038251215.1 Caldilineales bacterium | reverse complement strand
TAGCCTGTCCACGGAAGCGCGTGCGCTCGGCCTCGCTCAGGTTGCCCAGCGCCTCGCCGCCGATCAGAATCTCCCCGTCGGTTGGCTCCAGCAGCCCTGCCAGCATCGCCAGCATGGTCGTCTTGCCGGAACCGCTCGGCCCCACCAGGGCGACGAACTCACCCGCCATCACCGCAAAGGAAACGGCGTCGACGGCCTTCACTGCGGTAGCGCCTTGGCCGTATATCTTCGTCACCGAATTCGCCTGCAAAGCTTTAGACACGTCGCGCTCCGTTCCCTGTTCTGTCTTCTCTTCTGTGCGCCATATCCCGCCGCGCCATTATTGGGCCAAGCCGAGCGCCACCAGCGGCTCCACGCGCAGGAGCAGCCACACCGAGACCATGCCGCCCAGCGGCCCCACCACCATCAACGCGATCACCGCCGAAGCCACCGCATCCCCGGTAAAGGTGATCGGCACCGTGGGCGGGAAGGTCAGCGATAAGCCCAACGAGCCGAGCGTACCCAGCCCCACGCCCAGCGCGTTGAGCGTAACGATCTGCAAGATCGCCGACAGCGCCACCGTGCGGTTTGATGCGCCGATGGCCTTGAGCATGCCCACCTGCGCCACCTTCTGCAGCGTCTGAATCTGGAAGAAACCGCCCACCACCAGCACGCCGATCAGAAAGGTGAAATAGCGCTGCGTGGAGAGCGTACTCATCTGCGCCGAATAGCCTGGCGCGGCCTCGTAGGCTGTTTTGCGGTCCACGGCCTCGATGCCGTCCACGGTCTGCACCAAGCGCTGGGCCATCAGGTCGATCTGGCTCGGGTCAGTCAGCTTCACGGCGACGATGTTGGAAACGAAATCGCCGCCCCTGCCGCCCTCATCGGCGCCCTGCGGACGGACCTTCTCCCACGTCAGGTAGGGGACGAAGATGCCCGGCTGAATAAAATAGGCGCGGCCGTCGGTTGTGCCCACAATATCCAAATCATAGAACTCCTCGTTTGTACCCTGGATGGAACGCACCGTCAGCGTATCGCCCACGCCCAAACCAGTTTGATCGACCAGTCGCTTGTCAATGATTACCTCGTTGGCGCGGGCGCGCCCCAGGCCGCGCCCCTCGAACGCGGGCGGCTCGCCCGGGCGCCCCGGCTCCACGCCGAAGAACGACACGTCGATGGGGTCCATTCCGTCCACAATCACCGATACGCTCGAATTGGCGACTTGCCCGGCATCCTGGACGCCCTCCACCCGACGAATCGTGTTGAGCTTGGAGCGACCAATGCGGCTGGCCCCAATCGACAGGTCCACGTTCTCCTGGAAGATCACCAACTCGCCGTTCAGCTTTTCCAGGTACTCACGGTTGCCGGAGCCTAAGCCCTCCGACAGTGCAGCGATAAACAACACCAGCGTCGTGATCAGCGCCACGATCATCGCGATCAGCAGATAACGCCCCTTGCTGTGCCAGATTTCCTTGAAGCTCAGAAAGAAAGCCATGGTCTACCTTTCACCGAAATCGACGACTGCGGTCATGTTCCACAGCAGGCGAGGATCGCTCTCGTCCGGCTTGACGACTACCGTATAGACGATGTCGCCGCGCTGGTCGCCGCCCACAGGCCGGATGCGATCGACCGTGCCGCGCAGCGTCAGGTCAGGGATGGCGTCGAAGGTGACCCTGACTTCTTGCCCTGGGCTGACGTCGATGATGTCCAGCTCGGTCAGGTCCTCCGTGCGAAACTCCCAGTCCGCCAGGTCCCCTAGGCGCAGCACGTTCTCTGCCGCTACGGCTTGCTCGCCCAGGTTCACATCCAAGACAGCGACCGTCCCGGCGAAAGGCGCACGCAGTTCGGTGGTGGCCAGGGCGACCAGAGCCTGTTGCAACGGTGCCGTCGCAGCGGCTACGTCGGCCTGCGCCACGGCCAATTCCTCGGCGCTCGGACCGGCTCGCAGCAGTTCAAGCTGTGCGGCCAATTGGCGCACATCTTCTTCGGCCGCAGCCACATCCTCCGGCTGCTCGGCCAACAGCTGATCCAGCCCCGCCTGCGCCTGCCCGATGGCGGCATAGGCCGCGTCGAGGTCGGCCTGGCCGGGGCCGCTCTGCAAGTCGGCGAGTTGGGCGCGTGCCGCTTCGAAGTTGTTGGTTGCCTGTTGCAGCGCGGCCGACTGCGGCAGCGCCGAGATGTTGGGCTGCCACTTCACCTCGTCGTAGGCGCTCTGCGCCTGGCGCAAGGCGGCCTCGGCATTCGCCAGCGCGGCGCGGGCGTTGATCAACGCATCTTCGCTGGCGCCCTCTTGCAGCTTGCGCAGGTTGGCCTGCGCCCCTGCAACCCGCGCCTGGGCCGCCGCAATCTGACCGGGCAAAGTGCCCGTAGCCACGCTCGCTAGCCGCGCCTGGGCGGCGCCGAGTTGCGCTTCCGCCCCTGCGATCTCCTGGGGACGTGCGCCGGCGGCTAAGTTATTGTAGGCGGCCTGGGCGCGCTGCAAGTCGGCCTGGGCGCGGCTGACCGCCGTCTGCTGCTGCGCGGAATCGAGGCGCGCCAGCACTTGCCCCGCCTCTACCACATCGCCCTCCGCCACGTTCAGCTCAGCCACCACGCCGCCGGTCGCAAAACTCAAGTCCGCCTGGCGTGCAGGCACGACGCGCGCATCAATTACCGGCCCGCCCCCAGGCAGCGCCGCCGCCGGAGTTGCCGCGTCCTCCGCGCCGCTTTGCGCATCCACTTGCCCGTCGCCGCGATTGAAATATTGAAATCCGAAGAACGCGCCGGCAATCAATACGATGGCGACGATAATCCCGATGATGATTCTACCTGCCGACCTGCCCATCGAACCGTCCTTTGCTCTGGTCTAGTGCTGTGATACTGGTTACTGTGACACTGCGCAGATCCGCACGCTCAACGGCGGCGTCCACACAGACTAATGCCCGCCGCCCACGCTCACGGGAACTTCCCGCGGCGCCGGCGCGGCACGCGGGGCCAACGGCGGGTCCGGGTGCAGGATCAACCGCCGCCATACCAAGATCGCGACCCACGCCATGATGACGCCCGAAAACAACCCGGGGGCCACCGCGCCAAAGCGATCCAACAAGAACCCGCCGATAATCGGCGCCAGCACACGCGTCGAGCTTTCGATCGAAGCGGAAAGGCCCAGCGTGCCGCCCACTTCCTCCCGGTAGACAACCTTAGTCAGCACGCTGTTGATCACCGTGTTGAGGATGCCGCCGCCAAACGACAGCGGGATCATGATGATCAGCAGCATGGGCAGCGTCGAAATAAAGCCCCACGCCGTCAGCGACCCCGCCATGAGGATGGCAGAGACCAGCATCAGCGTCGTTTCAGAGTAACGCTTGGTCAGCTTGCCCACGGCAAAGCCCTGCACAATCACGGACAGGAAGCCGACATACGTCAAGATGTAGGCCGTCCCCTGCGGCGAAAGCTTCAGCGGATCGCCTGCGGCATAGAGGGCGAAGATCGACTGGAACATGGCAAAGGCCATGCCAAACCAGAAGCGCACATGGAACAACGGGCCGACACGCGGGCGACGGAACGCGGCTGCCAGCGCGCCGAGGTTGAAGGCAGGCCGCTCAGACTCGGCTATCTCCGCCCGCCGTTCGAGTGTCAACGACTCCGGCAGCCACAGATAGACCGCGGTCAGGTTCAGCGCGGCCAACGCCGCCGCCACATAGGCGGGCACGGAATAGCCATACACGCTGAGCGTGCCGCCGACTGCCGGGCCGACAATAAAGCCCAAACCAAAGGCCGCCCCGATCAAGCCCAAGCCGCGCGCCCGATTCGTCTCGTCCGTCACATCCGTAATATAGGCCTGCGCCACAGAGATGTTGCCGCCCGTGAGGCCATCGATGATGCGGCTGGTAAACAAGACCGACAGGATCAGCAGGTTGATCGCGGCCACGCTCATCCCCAGCGCCGCGCCCACGGACGCGCCGATCCACTCCGCCAGGCCCAGCAGCAGGAAGCCAACCGACGTGCCCAAGATGCTGGCCATCAGAATAGGCTTGCGCCCGTAGCGGTCGGACAGACGCCCCAGAATCGGCGCGCCGATGAACTGCGCCGCCGCGTAGCTGGCTACCAATAGGCCGGCGACAAAGGTCGATGCCCCATACGCCTCGGCATAGTAGGGGATGAGGGGCAAGATCAGGCCAAAGCCCATCAAATCGATAAAGATCACAAGAAAGACCGGCAGCAAGCGATTATTGCGCATCGAACATCTCCATTGAATCCATTGAATCAGTAGAGGAAGGCTCAGCGGCTGACGGCGCCGAAGCAGGGCGCGTCAGAATCCCTTCCAGCATCATGGTGATAGCCTCCTGCGCCATGTCCAGGCGCGAGACGCTCGTCTGCTGCGTCTGGCTAAAGGTGATGCCGTCCATCAGCGCCAGGAAGAAGCCGGCCAGTATCTCCGGGTTGCCCTCACGCACCTCGCCGCGTGCCTGCGCGGCGCGGAAGATATCGCTGAGGGGGAAGAACAATGCCTCATAGGCAGTCTGCGCCAACTCCTGCGCGCGCCGGCGGCTGAGGGCGGGCAGGTCGGCGTACATCATGCCCATCACGTTGACCGGGCGATTCTGCGCAAACCACGACGCCACCGCATGGAGCCGGCTGCGCAGATCCTCGCCCGCCTTTGCGATCACGCTGCGCATGCCCACGCTATGCACGCGAAAGACGCGCTCGGCCATCTCCTTGTACAACTGCTCTTTGCCGTCGGGAAAGTGATAATAGAGCGAGGCCTGGCGCATATCCAGCCGGTCCGCCAAGTCGCGCAAGGTGATGGCGGCATAACCATGCTCCATAAACATTTCCTGGGCTGCGTCCAGCACTCTCTGCTTGGCTTCGGTTGGCTCGTGTTCGTCTGGCATCACGCTTCTCTCCTACCGTAGGCCATGAGTCGGTTCAATGCTCCGACTCATAGCTATCCTCTCGACCAGCGTACAGTATATCGCATACCTACTGAATAGTAGGTAGGCAAATTACAATTTGTTTGACTTGCGGCCATGACCTCGCTCAGCCAAGGCGCAGAGCGTAACCTTCGGGAGCCCCTCTTCGCACTTTCCCTGTGGAGGCAGCACGCCTAAAGCCTCATCAACACCTTGGAAGAGGATTTTCTGATTGCGTTTGACGCCGAAATGATAGCGGCCGCTCGCCTGACGAATCTGTTTGGCGTGCTAAACTCCGCAACTCTCATTGCATTTCTTCCTGATTTTTCATATTGAATGCACCCAAACCCGATTGTCGCGTCTTTGCAGCTGTGATACAATATAATAGTGTAATTTTGACACGTTATACCCCTCCCCTAGCGGGGACAGAAAGCGAGAACTCATGGGATATTCCTCCCAAGGCAATGCCGCGCGGCGCGCGGCGCAGATAGTGCGCGCCCTTTTTCCGTACGTTTTCTTGCAGCGCGCCGGCGCGCTGCTGCTTGCGCTCGTCGCGCTATTGGTATTTGCCTCCAGTGCGCACGCGCAGATCCTCACCCAGACCGACATTCTCGGCCCTATCGGCGGCGAGTTCGGCAAGCAGGTAGTGGTTTTGCCCAATGGCAACTTCGTTGTGACGGATCCCGGTTATGACGCCGGCGTTGGCGCCGGCACTGTGCTGAATGTGGGCGCGGTCGACCTCTTATAACTATAACGGCGCTACGCTGGCCCTCATCAGCCGCCTCGTGGGCAGCACTGCGAACGACTCTGTAGGCGGCGGCGGCGTGACGGTGCTGACCAACGGCAACTTCGTCGTGAGCAGCCCCTACTGGGACGCAAGCGTAGCCAACACCGACACGGGTGCAGTGACATGGGGTAACGGCGCCACCGGCATTGCGGGGACGGTCTCTACCACAAACAGCCTCTTCGGCGGCACGGCGTACGATAGGGTAGGCAGCGACGGCGTGACGGCGCTGACCAATGGCAACTACGTCGTGCGCAGCTTAAGCTGGCACATAAGCCCATTAACTAGTATGGGTGCGGTGACGTGGGGCAACGGCGCAAACGGCAGCACAACCGGGGCGGTCTCGTCCGACAATAGCCTCGTCGGTAGCAAAACGAACGACCAGGTAGGCAAAGGCGGCGTGACGCCGCTGACCAACGGCAACTATGTTGTGAACAGCTACGGGTGGAACGCAAGCGGAAGCATCAGGTTTGTGGGTGCGGTGACGTGGGGCAACGGCGCAGACGGCAGCACAACAGGGGCGGTCTCGGCCGACAATAGCCTC
>JBBSBO010000160.1:0-6212 GCA_038251215.1 Caldilineales bacterium | reverse complement strand
TACCCGCCTTCGAGAGGGCGATCAGGATATCGCCTTCCTGCACGCTCGCCGACGGCCCGTGCAGCGCATCCGCCGGATGTACGAAGAAGGCGTGCATGCCGCACGTCGCCAGCAGATGCGCCAAGCGCCGCGCCATCATGCCCGACGTGCCGGAACCGGTCGTCATAATGACCCCCGGGCAGCCGGCGATTAGATGGACAGCCTGCACAAATGCCTCGTCCATCTGCGCAGCGACCTGCGCCACCGCCTCAGCTTCTGCGCGGATCAGCGCCCGCGCCTGCTCCAGCATCTCGCTGTTTTCCATTCTTCGCGCTCTCCTCGTCGATTGTGCAGGCTGCCAACCGCGACTTCCTCTTACTCGTGCCGGTAAACTTCCCAGCCCAAATACGTCTCAAACGCCTCTGCCAAAACGTCCGCCACATAGGAGCGGCTCATGGCGCAGTGGTGCGCAAAGCCGTTTTTGCAGATATAGCGCAGCAGCCGCTGCAACTCCGGCACTTCAACAACCGCGTGCGACCCCAGCACGGGCGACAGCGGGTCGTCGGTGAAGCGCCCCTCGCCCACATACGTGTGGATCAGGCCATGCCGGTCGTCCGTGTCGATGCGCGCAAACGTAAGCGGGCCGGCGGGCGTGCGCCCGCTAATGGCGCCCCACGTGTTCTCCGTGCCCAGCGTCGTGCCCAACACTTCCGCCGGGATCAACTCGATGTTGTCTATCAAGCTCTTAGCCCAGTTGCCACAGTGGAAGAACAGACACTTATCGCGCTCGTTATTATAGTTGTTGTTCCAGTCGACCAGCGCCGCAGGCGCATTGGCGGCCAACGTCAGCGCATACATCGAGGCCGTGCCTGCGATATCCACCTCGCACGCGCTCGGCATCAGCCGCTCGCTCATCATGCTCATCACCGTGCAGGCATTGACGCCGTAGTTCTTCTGCAATGAGTCCCAGCACTGCACCGCTGTGGCGTCGATGTCGTTGGCGTCCATCCAGTCCGTCAGCACCACCGCCAGCTTGGCCATCTTCACCAGACGGTCATCCGGCGCGCCCCGGTTCGGCGCATAGGCGTGAATCTCTTCCAGCTTGGCGCGCACGCGGCTGTGGTCATCGGCGATCTTCTCGGCCTGACCAAAAACATCCGAGAGGTCGATGGTCGAAACGTTGATGCCGGATGCGTCCAGCAGCTTTTCACTGTAGCGCACCGTCTGGAACGCATTCGGGCGCGCGCCCACCGCGCCCAGGCGCGCCTTGCGCATCCCCTTGACCACGCGACACAACTGCACAAAGCGCCGTATCTCTTCCTCGAACTCCTCGGAATCAGGGTCCACCGTATGGTTCTCAGTGACGCTGAAGTCGATGCCATACTGCACCAAGTTGTTGGCGACCGAAATCTTGCCGCAGAAGGCGTCGCGCCGCCCTGCCGCGGTCAACTCGCTGGTGACGTCGGGGAAGGCGTGCAGCAACACGGGCACATGCAGGCCCGACAAGCGCAGCGCGTCCGCCACGCCTTTTTCATCGCCGAAGTTGGGCAAGCTCACCAAAACGCCGTCGATCTTGTCCTGGTTCTGCTTGAAAAGCGCCGCGCATTTCTGCGCATCGGACCATGTCTCGACCGCGCCCAGGTTGGTGTCGCTTTCATCCAGAATAACAACGTCGATGCCGAACTCCGCCAGCTTGCCCAATACCTGCCGTCGTCCGCTTGTCACCAGCGAATCGGCGAAGAAATTGCGGTTTGATACGATGACGCCAAACGTCGTTTTGCTCTCCATCAAAAATCTCCTGTGGATTGTAGCCGTGAAGATTAATTCTCGAAAACAGCCTTGAGAACTTTGCCTTCCAACGCCATCAACGCGCCCTGTCGAAATTCCGCCAGCGGCAGCCGATGCGTAATCAGTTTGTCGATGGGAATGCGGTTCGACGTCGCCAGCCTTACGGCCGCACGAAAATGGCGCGGGGCAAACGTTGTCGCGCCGATCAGGTGCAGTGCATTGTAGTGGACAAGGTTCATGTCCACCGGCGGCGTGCGCTCGTCCGTGGGCAGTCCGCCGAAAATGAGAACGCGCCCGCCCTTGCGCGCCATTTGCACGGCCTGCACAATGGCGCTCGGCGCCGAGTTGGCTGTAACAATCACATCCGCGCCCTTGCCGCCCGTCAAATCGCGCACCTTCTCGACGACATCCGTCGAACTGCCGTCAATCAGTGCATCGGGCGCAAAGGCCGCGGCAAACTTCAGCCGGGCTGGCGAACGATTGGCGATGAAAACCTTGTCGGCGCCGCGGATGCGCGCCAGGCTGGCATGAATGCAGCCAATCGGCCCTGCGCCGAGGATGAGCACCGTGTCGCCCATCCCCACCTGACCACGCTCCTGCGCGTTGAGGCATGAAGAAATCGGCTCGGCCAATGCCGCAGCGCCAGGATCGACACTGGGCGGGACTTTTTCGATCACGCCCAGACGCACAGCTTCCGGCGGAACGGCCATATACTCGGCCATGCCGCCCGGCCAAGCCTGTGCGATCTCGCGGTAGTTCTCGCACAACTCGTAGCGCCCCTCCCTGCAGAAGTCGCAGTGCCCGCAATACACCACCGGCCCCATACTAAGCAGATCGCCCTCCTGCCACGGCCCGGCATAGCCCGCCCCCGTCTCCGCCACCACGCCGCAAATCTCATGGCCAATGATCCAGGGAAACGTCACCTTGCGATGGCCGCTGCGCAGCGTGCGCAAATCGGAGCCACATAGCCCACACGCCTTCACCTGCAGCAAGAACCCTCCGTCCGGTGTCTGCGGTATGGGCACGTCTTCGATGTCGAACTGCATCGGCGCACGCACAACCGCCGCTTTCATCGTCTCCCTCATCTTGCCCACTCCCTAGAATGCTCTGGTCCTTATCGATTATCCTCGATGAAGATCAGTGACGCCCCGCGCAGCTTAGCGCTCCGGCAACGCGTCTTGCAATTGGCGCAATTTATAGACAAATTGACTTCTGTCTGGCGTGAAGTTGCGCTCAGTCAACATCTCGTCCTTCGCAACATCCTGTAAGACAGTCCCGCCGGCGGTCAGACCCATGGGAATCCCATTCGACGCCTTGGCGTCAGCGTAGGCGACCATGCGGCCAAAGAAGTCCCGCCCGCCGATGCCTTCCAATTTGTCGCCGGCCTTGAGATCGCGCTTGGCAATCGAGACAACCTCCGCCACGCGCCCCTGCGCCACTAGCGTAGATTCACCGTAGATCACGGCTTCCGCCACAGCCAGCGGCGTCTCGATACTGCACAGGTGATAGGGGCGATAGAGCGTGTAATACGGCCCGCTGCCCATTGAGTAAAACTTCAAGTCTTCCATCACGCGCGGGTCGTCCGTCGCGATGATCGCAAACACGCCCGGCGCCACCTTGCCTACCGAGAAATCCACACAACCGCGCCGGCTGAGCACGCCGCCGTCCGCCTGCGGGATCAGCACCTGGTTGAGCTCGGGCATATCCACCTTCGGCCCATGCCCGCCGGGTACGTCCGGCACAAGGCCCGTAGCATTGGCCATCGCCGACAACTCCACCATCGTCTTGGTGCCGTCCTGGAAAGCCGCCAGCATCTTGGGGTTCATATGCTTGCGTTCGGCTTCCTCGCGCGCCGTGTCCGGCGTGGCATAGTAGTTGATCGGATTATTCTTGCCCTTGCCCAGGCACACCACTTCGAAGCCCAGGACGCGCGAGAAGTCGAACAACTGCTTGCACACGCCCGGCTCATCGCCCGTAGACACTGTATACACGCAGCCGCTGCGCTGCGCCGTCTCGTGCAACAGCAAGCCGACAGTGACATCCGTCTCCACGTTGAGCATCACGACATGCTTGGCGTGCTGGATGCAGCGCCACGCCACCTGCGCCCCTACGTCAGTGACGCCGGTCGCTTCCACCACGGCGTCGAGGGCCTCGATCTCAGCCAAAAGCAGCGCATTCTCCGTCACCACGCGCTTGCCCGCCGCGATTGCATCCGCCGCCTCGCCGGCCCGGTTCGTCACGCAGATGCCCGTCTCGGGTATGCCGATCCGCTTGAACGTCTCGATCGGCCGGCGCGCGTCGATATCGGCGATGATGGCTGTTTCCAACCCCGCCATTTGGTGCGTAATATGCACCAAGCCCGATCCCTCTTGACCGCAGCCGACCAAACCCATGCGGATCGGCGCGCCCTGCGCCTGGCGCCGTTGAAGATGGCCTAATAATTCCATTGAGTTACTCCATATTCTGATGTGAGACAGTTCACTTTGTAGTCGGATTGTGCTAAAACCAATCCGGACTCGGCCATCCGGAATTACAGATTCACGAGACTGCCGCCATCTTGGAGAACAGCCTGTCGTGCATGAACCTCCACCGCTAAGTGCGGCAAATCGGCTAGCAGAGCGTGTGCCATATCTTCATCGGTAATCAACACATTGATCAAATGCCCACGCAGCGCGCCGCGGATCACATCAAACTTGTCCGGTCCGCCTGCCACACCGATCACGCGCGGGATCCTTTGGATCTGCGCCAGTTCCAGCCCGATGATCCGCTCGTTGATCGGGTGATCCACCGCCTGCCCCTGCGCGTCGAAGAAGCGCAGCGCAACATCGCCGACCGCCCCGCGCGCCTGCAGCTCGTCCAACTCCTCCACCGTCAACATGCCGGACTGGAGCACCACCGAGTTCGGCGTCGGCGCACCGATGCCCACAAGGGCAATATCGGCGCGCGCCGCCAACGCCAGCGTCTCGGCGATATTGTCATCCTGCAACAGCGCGTCGCGCACTAGCCGGCTCGACACCACGCTCGGCGACCACAGCAGGCGCATCTTGGCTCCGAAGGCTGTCGCCAGGCGCAACGCCAAGTCGCCCCCCGCTGCTTCAGCCTCCAACTTGCCCAGCCCGCCCAACATCTGCACCACGCGCACGCCCGGCAAACTCTGCGGCGCAACGGCATCGACCGTCGCCAGCAACGTGGTTCCCCAGCTGAGGTCCAGCACGTCTCCGTCTTCGATGCAGCGCGCCAGATAGACGGCGGCAGCCTGCCCCATCAGGGCGACGCTGTCTTGGCGCCTCGCCTGGGGTGCGGCGGCGACGATAACTTCGTCCAGCCCGAAAGCCGCCTCCAGCGCGCGCTCCAATTCCGCGTGAGATTCCGCCGGCGCCACGATCGTGATCTGCACCACGCCCGTCTGCCGCGCCTGATGGAGCAAACGCGAAACCTTGATGCGCGAAAGGCCGAAGCGCTTGCCGATCTGGCTTTGCGTCAGCCCATCTTCATAATATGCCTTGGCTATCTTGTAGAGGAGATGTGTTTCAGCCGTCATAGCTTTCTCCAGCTAGGACCGCGCGAATGCCGTTCAACACAATCCAACTATACCAACAAGTCCACGAAGTGTCAATTGTTCAAGCGTGTTCATTAGATCTACCTTGAATTGAAAATTCCCCGAGAAGAATCATCTAAATTTGCCAAAAGAAAGGAGGAATAACTATTCAGCTGTTCGCCGGTTGGGGCGAGGTGAAGTAAACTAGCGCCATGGACTTAGCTGCTGAGAATACTCGATTGCGCGCGGAAAACGAACCACTGCGCGAACAACTGCGCGCTGCGCCGGCTCTGATTGAGCAGTTGCAAGCACGCGTCCAGAGCGGGCTCAATGCCATGCGAGCGAAATGGGAGGGCGCCCCTCTGCTAGCTTCTTTAACCACCTGTCTCAATTCAAGAAGAAAATATCCCTCGCCACTGACAGTTGGTCTATCGATCCACGTGACGTGCTTCTCCGTGATCAAATGACGCGCCGTGTGATTGACAAAAACAGATGGGGGGAGAAAATGCGGCGGATCTGCGTTCATGATAACATCTCCTCCAATGTCAATCTGCTCCAATGTCAATCTGCGAAGGTAAATGCATAGAGCCTGGCAGACTCCAGCTCGAACTGGAGCCGGATTGGTTGGCTGGCTAGTGCAGCCAGGTTGTTCCCCGCCGGCCAAAGGGCGTCACGCCGATTCTTCACGAAATCGCCGGCAGAAAACAAGCCGGCAGAAAACAAATGGCAGTACAATAGAGGGGTCACGCCGAGCCTGTACGGCGATCCGGCGACCCAAGCGCAGTTCATGGTCCAGCCTCCAGTGCGGGGAACAGACCCGAGAGATGAGACCAGTGCGACCGAATCAGTAAGCCAAGAATGCGAGGTTGCCGTGCAAAACGCCAGCCAGTTTTATGATGCAGCTCTG
>JBBSBO010000159.1:0-6258 GCA_038251215.1 Caldilineales bacterium | reverse complement strand
GCCTACTGTGAGGATTGTTTGCAGGTATGTCCCGCCTGCGGCGCCCTCACCGCCGACGTGACGACGTGCGAGCGCTGCGGCGCGGTCACCTGCGCGGCGTGCGGCGTGCTGTGCGCCGTGTGCGGGCGGCACGCCTGCGAGGGCTATTCGCAGCGCTTCGCCGAATGCGGGCACGCGGTGTGTACGGAGCACGCGGCGATATGCAACGGCGGCGGCGAGCAGATCTGCCCGCTCTGCAACGAACCCTGCCCGATCTGCGGGCAACCCGTGTGCGCGGAGCACATCGAGATTTGCCGGCGCTGCGGTCAACTTTATTGTCCGGACTGTGTAGACAAGCACGAACTGTGCGCCACATGCGCCGGCATCGTCGACGAAGGCGATCCTGTGAGCTTAGCCCTGGAGCCGTGCGGCGCGGACCCGGCGGCGGCGGAGCTGGCGCCCTTATACACCTGGCTGCGGGCGAGGAACGAGCGCTATGTGATCTACTATGGGCGCAGCCGCAAAATGACCAGCGCGGTCGTGGTGGCAGAGCGGGTCGGCGGCGGGCGCAAGGTCGTGTGGACGCAGCGCTTCAGCCTGATGGATACGATCCGCGATATGCTTGCCGGCGGCAAGGGATTGCGTACGCTGTGAACATAGTTCAACGCGCAGCCGCGGCGCAGGCGCACCTCGATGACTGCCGTCTTTGCCCCTTTGTATGCAGCGCGGCGCGGGCATCCGGCGCCGGCGTCTGTCGCGTGGGGCGGACGAGCTACATTGCCAGCGAGATGCTGCACCTGGGCGAAGAGGAAATGCTGCGCCCGGCGCACGCCATCTTCTTCAGCGGCTGTACGGCCAAATGTCGCTTCTGCACCGCGGCCCAATTCGCCTTTCACCCGACGTATGGCGTGGCGGTGTCGCCCGCACAGCTCGCCCGGCGCATTGTACGCCGCCAGGAAGAGGGCGCGGCCTCCATTTGCTTCATCGGCGGCGACCCGACGCCGCACATCCCGTTCATCCTGCAAACGTTGGCTGAGTTGGGCGAACGCAAGCGCGTGCCCGCGGTCTTCAACAGCAATCTGTATGTAACAGACGCCGCCCTAGATCTGTTGCAAGGGGCCATCGACATCTATTTGCCCGACCTCAAGTTTGGCCCCGCGCACGATTCTGCGGGCGACTCCACAGACGGCCCCGCCGGCTGCGGCGAGCGCATCGGTGCAATGCCGGGCTATTGGCTCGTGGTCAGCGGGGCCATCGACCGCCTCTATCGCCGCGGCGAGCAGGTGATCGTGCGCCATTTGCTCATGCCGGGGCACTTTGAGTGCTGCACAGCGCCGGTGTTGACGTGGCTGGCGCAGCGCCCCGGCATCCGTCTCAGCTTGCTCGACCAATATGTGCCGCCGGCGCATGTGCGCGGGCCGCTGGCGCGCCTGCTCCCCGCCGGCGAGGCCGCGGCCGCACGCACCCTGGCGGCGGAACTGGGTTTGGCGCTGGTCGCATAAGGCGTCGAATTCGCTTTTGTCCTGTGTACTCCACTCATCCAACCTAGCAGCGAAGGAAACCAACATGGAAACGCCTCTACAACTGACGGTGGGTCAAGCGGTCGTGACAGTCATGAACGTGGGCGATATTCCCTTTGACCTGACGATGGACCTCACCCTCGACAAAGCGCTCTGGGAGGAACGCTACGCCGCCACCATGAGCGCACGCGTGCAGATGCCCGTGCAGTGCATCGCCATCCGGACGCCGCAGGTCTCCGTGCTGGTGGACGCGGCCCTTTACGTGCCGGAGCCGAACCCGGAGCATCAGATTGCGGACTACACGTCGCCGCCCGCTCTGCTCGATCAGTTGGCCGCGGCCGGCGTCGACGCCGACGCCATCGAACACATCGTCGTCACGCACGCCCATTGGGATCATTTCAACGGCCTCACCATATCGGCTGAAGGGGGCGGCAACGTGCCGGCTTTCCCCAATGCGCAGGTCTACCTGGGTCGCGCCGACTGGGAGAACCCGGAGATGCAGCATGCCCTGGAGGCGCCTGGGTCGCTGCAGGCGGGCACGCTGGGCGTGTACGCGCGTATGGGCAAATTGACGGTGGTCGACGCGGCGCAGGAGATCGCGCCGGGCGTCGAGATCATCCCTACGCCGGGCGAGACGCCGGGCCATGTCATGCTGCGCGTGGCGTCGGACGGCGAGATCCTGTATTGCATTGGCGATCTATACCACCATGTGCTGGAGGTGGAACACGCGACGTGGGCCACAACCTGGGCCGACCCCGACGCCATCCGCGCTAGCCGCGCGCGCATGGTCGCAGCCGCGGCGGCGGAGGATGCGCTGCTGGTCGCCACGCACCTGCGCGGGGCGGGCCGCCTGGCGCGCACGGCGGACGGGGTGCGCTGGCGCGAGGTCTAGGCGCATCGCCTGCGTCGCGCGGATCAAAAACGGCCCAGGGGGGGCGTTCGCTCCCCTGGGCCGTTCGCTTTTCTAGGCGCTTAGCCTGGTTGCTCGCGTGAAGTGCGGCTTACTCCACGCCCTTGGTCGTCGTGTCGCCGAACATCGACGTGCCGCTGCTGGCGAGCGGCGTCGAGTCGTGCGGCTGATTGCCGTCTTGGAAGATGCCCTGGATGCCGCCCAGCGCGCCAAGTAGGGCCGATGCCTCGAAGGGCAGGAAGATCTTGGTGGCGCGGCCGTCGGCGATGCTCTTGAGCGCGTCCAGGTACTGGATGGCGATCAGCTTGTCGCTGGGGTTGGCGGCGGTGATGGCGTTGTAGACGGTGGTGATGGCGTTGCCCTGACCGGTGGCCTCGACTTCCAGCTTGTACTGCTGGGCGTCCGCCACGCGGCGGATGGCTTCGGCCTCGCCTTCGGCCTGCAAGATGCGCGCCTGGCGCAGACCTTCGGATTCGAGGATCTGGGCGCGGCGCTCGCGCTCGGCCTTCATCTGGCGGTGCATGGCCTGCGTGACGTCGACGGGCGGGTCGATGCGCTTGATCTCCACGCGCACAATACGCACGCCCCATTTGTCGGTGGCATCGTCCAGGACTGCGCGCAGCTTGGCATTGATCATGTCGCGCGAGGTCAGCGCCTCGTCCAGCTCGGTCTCGCCGATCACGTTACGCAGGCTGGTCTGCGCCAGCTTGGTGGCCGCGCTGTAGAAGTCGGCGACGTTGTACATGAGCTTGACCGGGTCGGTCGCCTCATAGTAGATGATGGCGTCCACCGTTACCACCACATTATCCTTGGTGATCACCTCCTGCGGCTGCACGTCCACCACTTGTTCGCGCATGTCCACCTTGCGCAGCGTGTCAAAGAAGGGGATGACGATCGCTAGGCCGGGCTGGGCGGTGCGCTGGTAACGGCCCACGCGCTCGACGACGCCTTTTTGGTAGGGCGAGACGACGCGCATGCTGTTGATGGCGACGATGAAGATGAAGAGGATCAAGATCACGAGCGCCGTGACGATAATGTAACCCGGAAGCATGATGTTCTCCTTGGTTGTATAGAAAAAGGGGCGTGAACAGAGGCAGCCCGATCAGCCTGCGGCGGTCTCGATCTCACGCACGACCAGGTGGGCGCCCTCCACGGCCAGCACTTCGACGCGCGCGCCGACGGGGATGGGCAGGCGGTCGGCGGAATCGGCCGACCAGGTTTCGGAGAGCACGCGCACCACGCCGCTGCGGCTGTCGGGGTCAATCGCCTCGAGCACGACGCCCTCGCGGTTCAAGACGCGGTCGATGCCCACCTCCCCCGTGTTGGAGTTGCTGATGCGGTTGGCAAAGGGCCGCGAGAAGGCGACGGCGACGACGGAAACGACGATGAAAGCGATCAACTGCCAGACCAATCCTACGCCCAGAAAGGCGAGCGCCGAAGCAATCGCCGCGCCCAGGCCAAAGCACATGAGCACGAAGCCCGCCGTGAAGATCTCCCCCACGAAGAGGATGATGGCGAAAACCGCCCAGAGCCATTCCAGATATTGTGTCATGCGTGGTAGCCTCGGCAAGTAGGGAGAAGCATTCTCCTCTATTATACACCCGATCCCGGCAAACGCCCTGAAATGCGCCGCGAAAATTCACCGCAGAGGTCGCAGAAGACGCAGAGAAAAGCTGGTTTACCACAAAGGACACAGAGGCTCACAAAGAAAAGATCCGGGTGTATCGGCGTTGATCCGCCCAATCCGTGTCATCCGTGTTCTATTGGTTTGCTAGCCCCGCGCGGCGAGGGTAGGCGCAAGGCCTACCCTCTTCCCTGCCGTTCTTCGCGCCCTTTGCGTTCTTTGCGGTTTGTTGTTCGCCGAGCCTACGCCTGCGCGACCTTGTCGCCCAGCGCGGCGAGGAGCTGTTCGGCCTGCTCCACGCTGATCTTGCCTTCCTCCAGCATGCGCAACACCTGCATGCGCTGCTCGGGGCTGACCGGCGCGGGGCGCGGCGCGGGCGGTTCGGGCCAGACCGGGCGATGGCGCTGCTGGCGAGCCTCGGCGCGTGCGGCGCGGTTCTCGGCGCGCTGCGCCTGCTTCTCCACATGGCGCAGGGCATTGGCGATGTTGTTTTCGGCGCGCCGCAGGGCGGTTTGCACCTTCTCCTGTACGCGCGCGGCGATCTCTTCGCCGGCGCCGCTTTCATTCAGCTTGGTCTCGAGCTGGCGGGCCAGCGACAAGATCTGGTCTTCCAACTGGGTCGCAATTGCTTGTGCGGCCTGTTCGGTCTGGCGCGCAAACTCCTGGCGCATGTCGTCGTCCAAGGGGCTATCGCCCAGCGTGTCGTCGCCCGGCGCCCACTGGGTGAAGACACGAATGTCGCCGCCCGCGGTCAGGTCGAGACTCCCGGCGCCTTCGCCCAGCACAAACTGCAGAACGCCGGCGGCTTCCGGCTGGAGGCCGATCGGCCCTTGCACGCGAATGCGGCCTCCGCAGCGCAGGTGAACGGCGGCGTCGGTGTCGGCGGGCAAGCGACAGAGGATATTGCCGCCCGCGCGGATCGCGTAAGGCGTCTCCGCGGCCAGGGCGAACTTGAGGCGGGCGTCGCCACCGCCTTCGGCCTGGACTGCGCCGTCGATGTTGCGCAGGACCAGGTTTCCGCCCGCGGCAGCCTTGACCTGTCCCTGCACGTCGTCGGCGCGCAGGTCGCCGTCCACATGGTCGGCCAACAGATCGCCCGCGACCTGGCGTGCGTGCAGGTGACCATGCACGGCATGCACTTGGATGGGGCCGGTGTTGTCCGCCTGCAAATGGCCCGACACGATCTGTACCTGGATGGGTCCTGTGTCATGGATCTGCAAGTGGCCCGATATGGAATTGCCCGTGATGGGCGCGGTGACGCCCTGAATGTGTGCGTGGCCGCGCACGTTGTCCCACTGCACACGGATGTCGGCGGGCAGCGTCAAGGTGCAGTCGCCTGTGCAGGACAGCGTGATCGTGTCGCCGGCATGGTCGACCTGCAGATCGCCGGAGGTGCGCACCCACAGCTCGCGCTCTTGCGCGACGTGGATGTCTAGGCTGCCTGCGATGTTGTGCAGGGCAACGGCGCTCGCCTCGCCCAGCGGAATTCGTTCTTGTTTCATGTTGGTTGTCTCCATTAGTGTTCACCAGCCAAGCGGCTCATGGCCTCCTCGAACGTTATTGCGCCCGCATCCAGATCGTCCAAGGCAGAGCGCCGGTCCACCGGGGGGATGGGCGTGGCCTCGTCCTTGCCCGGCTCGTAGCCCAGGGCGCGGATGATCTCGTGCAGGCGACCGCGGATGGTGGGGTAGGAGAGGCCGAGTTCGCCCTCCATCCGACTGAGTTTGCCTTCGCACTTGACAAAAATCTCGACAAAGCGCAGTTGCTCCTGGTTGAGCTGGGCAAAGGGCGCCGCGGCGACAAACTGGCCTTCGACCGTTACATCGCTGTCGGGGCAATAGAAGCGGGTGACGATCAGGTCGCCGCCGTCAAACGGACTACGGGTGGGTAGGGTAAGCATGTTGCTGCCTCCATACTGGGTAAACCGAGGCGTTCGGTTGGCGGCGAGCGCCTCGCCGCGCGTTTGGGCGCCTTTAGGTTTTTGTAACGACACGCGGCGATATGTTCATAGTGATAACACCTAGCTTCAGGAAAGTCAATGGGAAATATTTAAAATATTGAATAAATGATTGATAATATTGATATTTCGTAGGGGAAAGTGCGGATTCCTTGATTTGGACAAAGAATCCGCACCAAAAAGACGTGCGGGGCAGCCGTTATGCTGCCCCGCACGCGGCGAGGGGGGATGCGGTTAGGGCGGCGACGAGGGCGCAAGAGCCAGGTCT
>JBBSBO010000158.1:0-6269 GCA_038251215.1 Caldilineales bacterium | reverse complement strand
GGCAAAGTCGGTGAGTTGGTCAAAGAAAAGCTGCCCGCCTGGACAGCGTAGTTTCGGATTATATCACATCGCCCGGCGAAGCTATAGGAGCATTGCTGCTAATTCCGATTTAGGCGTTGGGGGGAAAGGGCAAACCGCGAAGGCGCAAAGAACGAGAAGAACAGCAACAGCAAGAAAAGCGATTCTGAAGTGTACCCCAAAGTGTGGACAGATAACTCGCGGTATAGGTGTTGTGTTTGGCGCTTCGGTGTTGGACTGCGATAGATAGAAGCGCTCTTCAAAGGCGATGGGACTCAGATAGCCGAGGGCGGAATGCAGGCGTCGGCGATTGTAGAAGCCCTCGATGAAGTCGAACAGGTCATGATGCAAGTGTTGACGGGACGGATAGACAAAGGGATCGGTCCACTCGACTTTGAGTGTGCCGATGAAGCTTTCCATGGGGGCGTTGTCATAGCAGTTGCCGGTGCTGCTCATGCTGGGCTCAAAGCCGGCCTCGGCCAAGAGATCCAGGTAGAGGTCGCTGGTATACTGTGCGCCCTGGTCGCTGTGATGAAGCAGTCCTGTGAGCGTATGAGGGACGTTTTGACGGTGGGCCAGGGCGCGGCGCAGCGCTTCGGCGACCAGTTCTTGTGTGAAGCGCTCGCCCACGACCCAGCCCACGACACGCCGCGAGAAGAGGTCCTCCACTACGGCCAGATAGAGCGTGCCTTCGTGGGTGGCAAACTCGGTGGCATCCACCAACCACACGCGGTTGGGCGCGTCCGTCTCAAAGTGCTGCTGCAAGCGGTTGGGCGCCACGCGCCCGTCTGGCCGGCGTCGGCTCAACGAGCGGAAACGGCGCACAGGGTGCGGCAGCATCTCCGCTTGGCGCATCAGCCGCTCTACACGTTTGTGGTTGACCCCATGGCCTGTTTGGCGCAGCGCTGCCGTCAGGCGGCGACTGCCGTAGGTCTCATGGCTGGCGACGAAGTGACGCTGCATCTCCGCAAGCAGAGTGTGGTTCTCTTGCGCCCGCGGCGAAGGCGACCGCCCTTTGTGCTCGTAATAGCTGCTGGTCGACACCCCCAACAACCCGCACAATACGCTCACCGCATGCCCTCCGCCTTCCGGCGTGTGCAACTGCTCTACCAGCTGCCGACGCATCACAGGTCCTGGCTCAAGAGCTTCAAGGCTTTTTTTAAGATCGTGCGCTCTTCTTCCAGCCGCAGCACCCGCTGCTCCAACGCCCGCACCTGCTCTGCCCCCTCATCTTGGTTGCCATTCTTCTCTCCTGAAAGGCTCTTACGCACAAAGGCATTCTCCCCTTTGGCGTCATACGCCAGCACCCATTGCCGCAGCAGATTCGACGTTAAGCCTAATTCCGCCTCCAAGCTGCGTACCGAACGGTCACCCGCTTTGGCACGCGCTACCGCTTCAAGCTTAAACTCCGCCGGATACGTCGCACGTATGCGCTTGTTCATGTTTGACCCTCCCTTTCCCAAGTCTATGGACTTCCATTTTATCTGTCCACTTTTTGGGGGGCAGGTCATGGATCATTCTTCAATCTGTGTTGATCCGTTGAATCCATCCAATCCGTGGCCTATTTTTTGATCCGCGAGCATCCGCTATATCCGCGTCATCCGCGTTCTATGTTTTGCTTGTCTCTGTGATCCTCTGTGGCCTTTGTGGTGAAAATCAATGCGCCCAGCGCCAGCAAGCCCACTACGGCGGCGGCGAGGCCGATAACCCATAGGCGCGGGCGGAAGACTAACTCAATGCGGCTGGAACCGGCGGGTAGCAACAGCCCGCGCAGACCGCCGTTGGCGGCCCACAGCGGCGTGTCGATGCCGTTGACCGTGGCGCGCCAGCCCGGATACCACGCCTCGCTCAGCACCAGCACGCTCGGCGCGTCGACTTCCGCTTGCAGCGCCATGCGGCTGCTGCCGTAGTCGATGACCGTCACCGTGCCCGCCGGGGAGGCTGATCCGCCGCCGCCGGTAAGTTCCGCGGGCAGGGCGGGCAGGTCGCCGCCGGGCGCGGTGAGCACAACCTGGCGCGCCGGGTCGAAGTCCGGCTGCCGGATGGCGGCGAGCGCGGCGTCCAGATCGGGCGCAAGCGCGGCCTGTTGCACCAGCCAGGCGCGCGGCAGCGCCGTGCGGTTGCGGTAGACCGACAGCGGTCCGGCGGCATCGAGAGCCAGCTCGAACTTGCCTTCCGGCAGCGGCGTGCCGTCCTCCACCAGCACATACTCCACGTTGAACATATCGTAGAGGCGAGTTTGGCGTCCGCCGGTCGCCTCCCACAGCGCGCTCCACTGGCGCAGCGTCAGCGGGTTGGCGATGCCGCCCACGTCTTGCAAGCCGCGCAGGGCGGCTGCATCCGGCTGCCACACACTCTCGATGCCGGTGCGCGTGTCGATGCGAAAGAGGCCGGGCGTCTGCTGCAAGAAAGCGACGATCTCCAGGTGGTCAAAACCCGCCGTGGGGTCCTGCTCGCCGATGTCGGTGTAGGCGCCGGTGGCCGCCAGGTCGAAATAGAGCAGTGCGACCATCAGCGCGGCAAACACGGCAGGCGACCACCAGCCCGCTTGCCGCCCGCCGACCAGCGCCCACGTCGCCAGCCAAAAGCCCGCGGCCAGCGCCAGCGCCAGCGCCGCCACCGAGGCGCGCAGGAAAACGGTCTCGCTTTCCTGCGTCAACAGCAGCGCCAGGAAGGTCAGCGGCAAGACCACGCCCAGCCAGATACGCGCGCCCGTGCGCAGCAGCGCATCCAGTAGTTGCGGCCGCGCCCCGGCGTCGAGCGGCGTGTCGACGGGGCCGGGCGCGAGCAGTCCGTCGCGCCGCGCGACCGCGTCCACGCCCGCCGCGCCTAGCACGGACAGCGCGAATGTCCACAGGACCAGGGCGCGCGCCGGCGCGCGCAACTGGTCGAAGGCGGGCACGAGCACCGTCAGCCAGCCGTGTACAATGGCGTATACGCCCAGCGCGGCGGCGAAGCCAAACAGACCCAACCCCACCCAGGGCCACAAGAGGCGCCGCTGCCTGGCAGAAGCCAGCAGCAGCGCGGCCGCGGCCAAGAGGAGCGTGGCGACGCCGGCGTAGGGCGTCTCGACGCGTTCCCACAGCCCCCAGTGCAGGGCCGGCCCGCGCCCGAAGAAGCCCGGCGTGATCAGCCCGATGGCCTGCGTGGGAGCCAGTGAGAAAGCCACTGTATCCTGGTAGGCGAAGTCGCTGCGCGCGGTGTAGCCCGCCAACTCGAAGGCGGGCAGCAGGATGGGCGCCGACAGGAGCGCCGCCAGCCCCAAGACAATGACCAGTGTGAGCGCATGTTGCCCGGCGACGCGTCGCCGCTCGTCGCGGCCCCACGCGTCGGGAAGTTCCTGCCCCGCGGGCACAGCGGGCCACAGGGCGGCGGCGGCGTGCAGCAGCGTATACACGGCGACGGAGAGGCCCAGGTAGATGGTGCTCTGCGCATGACCGGCGTAGTTGGCGAGGGCGAAGAGCGCGCCCGCCGCGCCCGCCCAGGCGAGCCGTTGTCTTCCCGGCTCCAGCGCCAAAGCCAGCGCCGCCATCACCCAGGGCAGCCAGCTGAGTACGGCGATCAGGTTGAGGTTGCCCACGTGCAGCAACAGCGGGTCGCTGTATTGAAAGGCGATGGCGCCAAAGAGGGCGGCGGGCCGCATCACCGGCGCCAGGGGCCAACGCAGCAGGCGCAGCAGCACATACATGCCCAGCCCAGCCCAGTAGAGGTGCGCGATCGACAGCCACTGCAAGGCCGTGTAGGGAAATTGCGGCTTCAAGAGGAAGAGGATCAGGTTCGGCAGATAGAGGAAGCCGGCCTGGATGTCCGCCACAAAGGGCGCGCCGCCATACAGAGTCGGGTTCCACAAGGGTAGCTCGCCCAGCGCCAGCCGGCCGGCGGCGAAGCGATAGGTCGGGAAGAGAAAGCTGACCAGGTCGCCGCCATCCGCGGGCTGGTAGACATCGCCCGACAGGACGCGCCAGAAGAAGCCCAGGGTAAGCAGAAAGAGCGCGCCGCCCGCCAGCACGTCCAGGTCGAAGTGTGCGCCCACGCGGTCCCGCCGCCGCCACAGGGCGAACACGACCAGCGCCCACACGAACCCCGTCGCCAACATCAACAGCCCAGCCATATCATGCCCATTCGTTTTTTGCGTGTAAATTGCGGTAGATTGTGATGGATGAGAGTAACATTCAGCATGGGATTGACGAACCCTAATACGCCGATCTTCGCGGAGATTGATGGTCGAAATTGATGGTCGCCTTGCCAGTTCAGTATACCGTTCGCCCCAAATTCCGAGAAACGTCCCTGTCATCCCGCGAGACGTGCATGCCCGATCGGCGACGCAGCCCGCTAAGCCCTGCGCCGCGCTCTGTGGTATACTGCGCTGTGCGGCCCCAGCCGGCGCGCGGAGGACCGCGAGCCGAAGCGAACGCACCGTTTTTCCCCACGCGCCTCTTTGCCCAGCTCAACCGGGCACGATGAAACAGGGCACGACGAAAAAGGCTGCTGATCTTAAAAAGCCGCTCGCTTCAGTTGTGTGTCGTTTGCATCCCCAGTACAATAGGGCGGCGGCTGGACAGTCGGCCCGGCCGCGTCTGCGGGAACGTACGCGGGGCTGTACGCGGGAACGTACCATGTAGCGCCGAACAGGCAAGATTCGGGACAGACACTTCGTGCAAACAATGAATATCGCTCTAGATGTCATGGGCGGCGACCACGGTCCAGGCGAGATGATTGCGGGCGCAGTGCAAGCCGCGCGCGCCTATGGCGTCACCATCAGCCTGGTGGGCAAGCCCGACGTGATTCGCGCCGAACTCGCCAAATTTGCCACGAACGGCCTCAACTTCCCCATCGTGGCGGCGAGCGAAGTGATCGGCATGGAAGAGAAGCCGGCGGCCGCCGTGCGCGCCAAGCCGGACAGCTCGATGGTGGTCGCCTGCCGCATGGTGCGCAGCGGCGAGGCCCAGGCCTTTGTCACGGCGGGCAACACCGGCGCGGCGCTGGCTGCGGGCATCCTCCAGATCGGGCGCATCAAGGGCATTTTGCGCCCTGCATTGCTGACCCACTTCCCCACCTCCAAAGGCGCCTGCGTGGTGCTGGACGTGGGCGCCAACACGGATGTGCGCGCCGAGCATCTGCAACAGTTCGCCATCATGGGGTCGATCTACGCGCGCCAGGTTCTGTCCATCCCCGAACCGCGCGTGTGCCTGCTGAGCAACGGCGAAGAAGCCGGCAAGGGCAATCAACTGGTGTTAGCTGCCTTCCCGCTCTTGGAACATACGCCGGGCATCAACTTCCAGGGCAACACCGAGAGCAAAGACGTGGTGGCGGGCCTGGTCGACGTTGTCGTCACCGACGGCTTTAGCGGCAACGTCTTCATCAAGACGGCGGAGGCGACGGCCTCGATGTTGCAGCAGATTATCTTCGAGGAGCTGACGTCCGGCCCTGTCAGCAGCGTGGGCGCGCTGCTCGCTAAGCCGGCGCTGCGCCGCGTGCGTTCGCGCATGGACGACAGCCAATATGGCGCCGCCCTGCTGGGCCTCTCCGGCCTGGTGGTGAAGGCGCACGGGCGCTCGCGCGCCGCGGGCGTGCAGAGCGCCATCCGCTTTGCCAAGCAGGGGTTGGAACACCACATCTTGGACGAAATTCGCGCCGGCATTGAGTTGCTGGAGGCCGCCGCCGCGCAACGGGAAGACGCCGGCGCGCTCAATACCAACATCTCCACCTAACCCATCCACTTTCACCGAGCGTTCATCGAGAAATCGGCTAGAGAAATCAACCATGCGATCGTACAAGAATATCAAAGAGATCCGGCGCAAAGAAACATTGGGACGGCGTCTGAGTCTCTCGGGGTTAGGCGTCCTCTTCGTCGGCCTGCTCGCCAGCTTCATCCCCACCTGGCTGCCGCCGGACCAGCCCGCCACGAATGCGCTGAACCAATTCCTGCAGCAATACTGGACGTGGATCAGCTTCGCGGCGCTGCCGATTGGCTTCCTGCTGGCGAGCCTGGGCAGCTATTACATCAACCGCTTCGCCAGCCGGCGCTGGCCCGGCATCAAAACGATCGCGCGCCCCGATGAGTTGCTCGAACGCAACATGAAGGGCTTTGACGACAAATACGCCTTTTTTGCATATAGCCTGCCCGCCAATTATGTCGTGACTGGGCCGTGTGGCGTGTTGATCTTTGCCGTGCGCGGCGACCGCGGCCGCGTCACCGTGCAGGGCGACAGTTGGAAGGAACCCTTCAGTATCGGACGGCTCTTCACGCT
>JBBSBO010000157.1:0-6276 GCA_038251215.1 Caldilineales bacterium | reverse complement strand
GTGCGACCACGCCATACACCTCGACCGCTCCTGGGTCATGCCGCCGGAAATCCGCCGCCTGGCGCGCACGGTGGACATGCTCCTGCCCTCGCCGCAGACGACGCCAGGCCGCCGGCGCGCCTCCACGGCGGGCGAAGCAAGCGAGTTTGAAGACCAACCCGATGCGGTAACAGATGAGGAAATAGCCGCGCCTCTTGCCTTCAACCTGCCCGAAGCCATCGCCGGCTTTCGCTTCTACCCGCAAATGCTCGGCTGGGTGACGGAGCAGATCCGCCAACTGGTGCAGGAACGCGGCGTTGCGCCGGATGCGATTACCGTGCTCGCCCCCTACGTCAGCGACGCCCTGCGCTTCAGCTTGCAGACGGCGCTGGAGAAACACGGCATCGCCTCCACCACGCATCGCCCCAGCCGCGCCCTCGACGCCGAACCTGCCGCGCGCGGCCTTGGCACGCTGGCCGCGCTGGCCCATCCGCTTTGGGGCCTCGCCCCTACCGAAGCGGACGTGGCGCTGATGCTGGCCCTGGTCATCGACGGCCTTGACCCCGTGCGCGCCCATCTCTTGGCGCAAAAGGCATACGACACGCGCCGCGGCGCCGCCGAGATGCTGCCCTTTGGCGGCCTGCAACCCGACATCCAACAGCGCGTCACCTATCTCGCCGGCGAGGCGTACGATCACCTGCGCGATTGGCTGGTTGACTATCGCAGCAGCGACGAAGTGCTGCCCCTCGACCAGTTCTGGGCGCGTCTCTTCGGCGAGCTGCTCAGCCAGCCGGGATATGGGTTCCACGACGATCTGGATGCCGGGCGCGTGGCGCACCGGCTCGTCGCCTCGGCGCGCAACTTCCGCTGGGCGCTGGAGTCTTCCACACGCGCCGCCGGCGACGGACCGCAAATGGGACGCGAATATCTTCTCCTGCTGACCGGCGGCGCCATCGGCGCACTCTACTCGCCGGGCTGGCGCGAGACGCCCAACGCCGTCCTCATCGCCCCGGCCTACACTTTCCTCATGCGTAACCGCCCCGTCGACATTCAATTCTGGCTGGACATCGGCTCGTCGGGCTGGTGGGAACGGCTCTATCAGCCGCTCACGCATCCTTATGTCATGTCGCACACGTGGCCGCCCAACAAGGTTTGGACCGACTTCGACGAATACGAGACGCGCCAAAAGAACATGCGCCGCCTCGTCTTGGGGCTGCTGCGCCGCACGCGCGGGCAAGTCTATATGGCCATGTCTAATTACAGCGAAAGCGGCTTTGAGCAACGCGGGCCGCTGTTGAGCCTGATCAACCGCATCCTATCGCTGGACCCGGCAGAGCAAACTGAAATCGCGAGAGAAATCGAAAGGCCCGGATTGATGGGAATCGCTCCGGGCCTTCCAGAAGACGCCTCCGAGGAGGGGTTCATTGGCGTCTGAACAACAGCGCACCTGTAGTATCTCGCCGTCACATTAAGCGATCATTAAACGCTTCTTAGACTTTGATAAGTCTTGCCGCAGGCGACTTTGGCAATAAGTCTGCGCCCTCCGCTGTACCATTTATCGCTCCGGCCATTTTTCGCTCACTGCCGAAACCGCCTATACTGTTGGACATGAACCTTCGCACCCAACCCTACTCGCTCATCATCGCCCTGTGCCTGGGCGTTTGCCTCACGCTGATCGCGCCGCGCCCGTCATTCGCCTCGGAGCCGTGCAACCCGCCCAACGTCATTCCGCAATCCGTATGCGACATGGACACCTTCTACGGCTCGCCCCCGCGCCAAATCCCCACCGGCTGGACCGAATTTATCCTCGCCGGTGACGCCACCTATATGCAAGACGTCGACACCTTCTGGGGACCGCCGAGCCTGCGCATCTGGAACAGCGGCGGCACCTTTAAGGCGGGCATCTACACGCAAGTCCCCGTGACGCCAGGTGCCGGCTACCGCGCCAGCATCGCCTGGGGGGCGCCCACCGAGCCGGAAACCTTCGGACGCCAGCTCGGCATCGACCCCACCGGCGGCACAGACCCCAACAGCCCCAATGTAATTTGGGGGCCGATGCACTGGGGCCCGGGGCGCATCCTCAACTATCCGCCGCCGGACGTCAATATCGACGTGCGTGCGCGTGCGCTCGCCGATACCATCACGGTTTTTTTCCTGGTCGATCACCCCACCCCCACCGGCAATGGCCTCATTTTCGTCGATGCGCTGGGTCTTTTCCCCGATGAGAGCGCTGCCGCCGTGGAACTTCCTCCCACGGAAGCGCCCACCGAGGCGCCAACCGAAACGCCCGTGCCCCAACTCGAGGCCGCCTCCGCCGCACCGGCGCCGATCCCTCCCACCGCGACCCCGGAGCCAACCGCTACGCCCACCGAGGCCCCTACCGCCACGCCGACCGCGACCGCCACGCCCAGCCCTACGCCGACGCCTAGCCCCACGCCCTCACCCACGGCGACGCCGACCTGGACGCCTTGGCCCAGCGCTACCCCAGCCGCCGCCGGCATTAGCCCGGCGCGCATCGAAGACAGCCTGGTCGACATAGGGCGCACAGGCAATCCCGGCGTACTCTTGGTACTCGGCGTCTTGGGCCTAGGCGGAGCCGGCCTCTTCGGCAGCTCGTTCTTCATGCTGCGCCGTCGCCGCTAGAAGATTCACCGCAGAGGACACGGAGAGCGCAGAGAAAAACAAAACGCTGATCGTGCTGGCCTGGAAGGGCCTTCAAAGTCGAGTCTGTTTTTGATCCATCCTTGTCTGTTCGATCAGTCCCCTGTTGGTGTTCCTCTGCGTTCTCTGCGCCCTCTGCGGTGTGCTTTTCTTTGTTGCTATTCCGGGTCCGAGAATGGAGCCGACGCAGGATCGACGGGCAGCAGTAGGATCTCGCCGAAGGTGCCATCCTGTTCCACGCGCAACTCTTGCAGCTTGATCAACTCTAGCACCGCCAAGAACGTGACAATCGCCTCGATGCGCGAGTAGCTCGCACCCAGCAGATCCGAGAAGACGATTGCTGCGCGTTCGTCGCCCCGTAGACCGGCTATCATGCGGCGTACGTGCTTGCGCACCACCTCAATCTGCTCCGCCACCGTCACGGCGTATGCCTGCAATTTGGGCGCCGGCGCTTCCACTGGAATGCGCTCCAGCGCCCGCTTCAGCGCCGCCTGCAAGCCCGGCATATCCACGTTGCTCAGGTCCGGCGTGCGCGTCGCCTGCAATGGCGCCGGCGGCGCGGCGGGCGGGCGCACAAACACGCGATAGCCCTCGTCGGCGCGCGCCCTCAGACTGTTCGCCGCCTGCTTGAACTGGCGATATTCGAGAAGGTGCCGGATCAACGCGTCGCCGCCGTCCTCTTCTTCGTCCTCTTCCGCCTGCGGCCGCGGCAACAGGCGATTGGACTTGATATAGAGCAGGCGCGAAGCCACCACCAGGAAATCCGCCAGCGCCCCGGGTTCCAACTCCTCCAGTTGCTCCAGGGTGCGCAGATACTGGTCCGTCACCATAACGAGGCTGATCTCGCTGATGTGCAGCTCCTCGCGCTCGATCAGGTGCAGCAACAATTGCAGCGGCCCCTGAAACGCGGGCAGGCTCACGGCATAGGCCGCGCCGAACGTCTGGTCGCGGTTGGTCGGCGACGCAAACCCACGCGTGGCGCGCGGGCTGGGCGGAGTGGCCTCACGGGGCTGGTCCGGCATGATCGGCTAGAAATCCGCGTCGAACGTGCGGAAGCGGCGGCCCAACGCCGCCATGTCGCTTAGGATGCGGTTCGTCTCATCCTCGTTGCGCCCTGCGATGCGTTCTACCTTGCAGCCGTTCTGGCGCAGCAGTTGCTCTTCGGCCTCGCTCACGCCCGCCTCGCTGCCCACAATCGTCACGTACTCGGCATTGCGCGCATCCTGCACGCTAAACCCCAAGACCGGACGAAAGCGCATGACGTAGTTGATGGCGTTGATATAGTCCTGGCGGGCCAGCGGCCCAGGATAGGCGCGCTGCCAGAAGAGCATATAATGACGGATGCTCTTGACCCCAATCCCCGCCTGGATCTGCTCCACGCGCTCAAACAGGAGGTCGCGCCAGCGGTTGCCCGTCGTCCACTCGCTGCCGGGGCAAACCGTGCTGTTATCCGGAAATTCCCGGTGTCCCCACACCCGCGCCAGCGGGATGTTCAACTCCTGCATCAGCCATGCCACCAGATGCGCGCCGGAACGCAACTGCGCCGAGCTGGGGATCTTGCCGTTCATAAAGCTGCCGGCGAAGACAATACCCACGGAGTAGACATTGTGTTTGTACACGTGATAACTGGCCGTTTCGAGCAGATTCGTCTGGTCAATGGCGCCGTCGGCATGAATGAAGTAGTGATAGCCGATGCCGGGCCATGCCTCCTTGCCGCGACCGGCGTCGGGTGCCACGTGCAACTCCGCGATGCGGCGCGGGGCCATCCCCGGCGGCGTGGCGGTGTGATGGATGGCGATGTGCGTGATCTGGCTCAGAGGACGCCGCTCGTAGCGCAGCGTCGGATGCTTGGGCAGCAGGTCCACCAGCGTACGCATTGCCGGCTGCGGCGCCATGTATTGCTTGGCGTCCTGCTGGCGCTCGTTGAGCTGCCCCTGAATGCGCAGATTCTCCGACTGCAAGCGCACGCGCTCCTCGATCAACTCCTGGTTCAGCCGCTCGGCGACCTCGACATCGCGCTCCATCTCCTCCAGCCGGCCCCGCAAATTGCTCTCGACGTCGCTCGGCTCCACCATGCCGCGCTGCCGTCGCACGGAGGCGAGCAACATCTCCTTCCACGCCTGGCCCGACATCCACTGCGCGCCCGGCGACGCGTGGTCGACAAACTCGGAGACGCCGCGAATGCTCTCGGCGCGCAGTTGCGGAAAGCGCTCCAGCAGCCACGCCAACAGCCGCCCACCCGAAAGAAGTTGCTCGCCCGTCGGGATCTGCTCGTCAAACGTCCCCGCAAACGCAACGTGGATGGCGTCGGCGAGATATTCTTCGTCGGTCTCCACCACCTCATCCAGCGGCTGCGTCTGCGAAATCTGCCCATCGGCGTGAATGTAATAGTCGTAGAGGATGCCCGGCCAATCGATGCGATGCGCCGCGGCAATCCGCTCGAGCGGCGCGTCCGCGGCCGTGCCGCTGTGATGCACGACCACGTAGCGAATGTCCTGGGCGCGACGCCGGCGATAGCGGCTGCTGTCGCGCGGCAATTGCTCGATGCGGCTGTGGATGCGCACCCCGCCCACGGTCTCGGTCGCCTGTTGCAGCGCTAGGCGCTCCAGCTCGTGCAGCTCATCCTGCAGGCGCTGGTTCAGCCGGGTCAGCTCCACCCGCTCCGTCTCCAGCCGGCCGATGCGCTCCGTCTGGCCGGACTGCTTGGTCTTTTGCTCGGCCAGCATCGAGTTCAGCTCTTGCACGCGGCCCGTGTCGCCGTGTCCCGTCAGCGCGGCCAGGTGCAAACGCACTTGCCGCGTGAGGATGCCTTTCCAGCTCACCCCTGCGTAGAAGCTCTCGCCTGGGCTGCGCCCGCGCGAAAGTTCGCCCAGGCCGACAATCGCGTCCGGGCTTAAGCTCAGGTTCTGCGCCAGCCAGGCGCACAGCCGGCTCGTAGCGTCCAATTGCGACAACGGCGGCGATTGCGCCGAAAAGTCGCCCACCAAACAGATGTTGACGCCCCGCTCCGACCATTGCTCGCGCGGCTGTGCTACGTCCTCCAGTTCGCTGACCTTGAAGACCTGGCCTGCCGGGTCAATTACGAAATCGTACACGATGCCCGGATAGCCGTAGCGGATATGCGTCTGCGCAATGTGGTCCAGGCGCACGCGCGGGTTGGTCGCCGTGTGGCTGATGACCAAGTAGCGGATCTGGTCCAGGCTGCGCTGCGCGTAGGGCGAACCGGAGCGCGGCAGCTTCATGCTCACGTCGGCAAAGAGCGGAACGGGAAGGCTTGCCTTCGCCCGCCTGCCGTCGGCATCGACTTCCTCCGGCGGTTCCACCGTCACCCAGCGCGTCAGGACGGGCGAACCTTGTTCCTTGAACCACGTCACGCCCTCATGCACCAAGTCCAGTTCCAGCGTATAGTTGCCCGGCTGGTCCGGAAGCGCCAATCGCACGTCAATTGTGATCTGCGTGTCCGGCGCAACGGTCGCCGGCACATCGGTGCGCACGTCTTTGTCAGCCCCCAACGCCAACAAGCGCCGGTTGCGATAATAGCGATAGCCGACGCGAAACGGCTGCTCGCCGCCCCACTCCCAAGGGATCGCGCCCACGTTACGTACGGTAATCGGCACAATCGCGGTTTGTCCCACC
>JBBSBO010000156.1:0-6295 GCA_038251215.1 Caldilineales bacterium | reverse complement strand
GCCTGCTGCATCTATCGCAGGGCGTGTGGGGGGCCGCAGGCGCGGCGATCGCCGGCATCTTGCTGGGGCTACTGTGGCTGGCAACGGGCACAATCCTGGCGCCCATCGCAGCCCACTACGTCGCCAACATGGCGCAGATCATGCAAGCCATGCGCGAGAACGACCAAGAGTTGCGCCTAGAGGGCTGACAACTCCTCGCCGGCGGCGTTGAGCGCGCGGTCATACAGGCCGGCGCGACCGTTGCGCCGGATCGTCAATAGGTCATGCACCATGTTGATCGTATCGCGCAGCGGGCGTACGCGGCTGTCCGCTCCGTAGTACCAGTTGACCGGGATTTCAACAATCGGAATGTTGTGGCGCTGGGCAATAAAGAGCACCTCGACGTCAAAACCCCAGCCGTCGACCTGTTGCAAGGGGAAGACGTGGCGCGCTGCCGCGTGACTCAGACACTTGAAGCCGCACTGCGTGTCCTGGATGCCCGGCACTGCCATCCAACGCACCAACAAATTGAAGACGCGCCCCATCAAGTGGCGATAGGCAGGCTCGCCGTGACGGACTGCGCCGGGCACCTCGCGGCTGGCGATGGCGATGCCATAGCCGGCGGCGTCCACAGCGGGCGGCAGAAAGCGGCTCGCCTCCTCAATCGGCACAGCCAGGTCGGTGTCGCTGATCAGCACATACTCGCCGCGGCTCGCCATGGCGCCGTGGCGCACGGCGTTGCCCTTGCCCTTTTCGCTGTGCAACAGGCGCACGACAAAAGTATCGCCGGGGTGCATCTGCTGCGCGATAAAAGTCTCCACCACCTGCCCCGTGCCGTCGGTAGAGCCGTTCTCCACCACCAACACCTCGGCGGCATAGGGTTGGGCGCGCAAGAAGGCCGCCACCCTTTGCAGCGTAGGCGGCAGCCGTTTTTCTTCGTTATAGGCGGGGATAACGATGCCCAGGAAGAATTCCTGCCGTGCGTCGCTCACGTGCGATCCTGTCAGTTTACCAAGCTGTTTAACGCTAAGAACGAAAATATCTGGACGATGACGGCGCCGCCCCATAGCATATAGGCGCCGGTGCGCTGGCCGTGCAGCGCCATCCACGCGCCCCAGATGCCGTTTGCCAGCCAGGCGATCAGGCCAATCATCGGCAGCAGGAAGAGCGCGCTCTTCTCACGCACTACGTCCGGAATGCCGTCCGTATTGTAGTGAAAGGCGAGTGCGTCCGGCAAATTCGGGAACTGCCACATCAGCGCGCCGAACAGCGCCAGCACGCCCGCCAGCCCTGCCACCAGCAGCACAATCCCCGTCGCCTGGCGATGAAAGATGCGATCCCACGGCGTGCTGCGCAGCACCGCGTGCTCGACCGCGGCCACAGGGCCGAGGCTATGCCGCACTTGCAGCGATGCCAGAAAGCCGTCCATGTCCGCCGGCGACAGCGCAAAGACGGCGTCGTCGGTCTCCAACAGCAGGCACTCGGGCAAGGGGCGCGTAGAGAGCATGAAAATATTGAGTAATCCCAGCGCGCGCCCGCCGCCGCCCAAATACGGCGCAGGCCAGAAGAGCCAGGCCGTGCGGCTCAGGTTCTCCACGCCGCCGCGAATCACGCGGCGGATGCTCTCCTGCGGGATCACCTGGCGCGTGTTTGCCCAGCGCACGGTGATGGCGTTGCGGTCTACCCAATACTCCAGCGTAAAGCCCGCCCACGTGCGCAAGGCCAGGTGTACAATCAGCGGGACGCTTGCCACCATCGCCAGGATCAAGGCGAACTTCACCCAATCCACCGGCCTGCGCAACATCCAAATCAAGAGCAGCAGGTCGATGAGCAGCAGCCACGCCGTCACCGCCACGCCTTCCCAACGCGTGCGGCACGGCGGCGGCGCGAAGATCATCTCCGGCGTCGACGTCCCCGCTTCCCAGGATGGCACAGCGCGTTCACTTTCCACCACAGCCCTCTCGCCCTACTTGCCTGTCGCGGCCAAATCCCAGGCGGCTAAGTCCCATTCGCCCAGCGCCTCGGCAAAGGCATAATTGGTCATGTCCAGCGTGATGGGCGTAATGCTGATGCAGCCGCTGCGCACCGCGGCCACGTCCGTGCCGTCATCGGGCACGTCCACCGGCCCCGCACCGCCTAGCCAATAGTAGGGCCGGCCCCACGGGTCGGCGCGCTCGACCAGTTCCTCGGCAGGATAATGGCGGTCGCCCATGCGCGTGACTTGCATGCCTTCGATTGCGCCCTGGTCGAGCGTACCTTGGTCCAGCAGCGGCACGTTGACGTTCAAGAGCGTCTTGGGCGGCAGCCCGTGCGCCAGCACATGCTCGGCCAAGCGGCTCGACACGCGCCCCGCCAGCGCCCACACTGCAGGCATGTCCGCCGCGCCGTCGCCATTCACGCCCGTCCCCGCGATGCCCGTACTCACGGCGATACCGGGGATGCCCTTGATGACCGCTTCCATGGCGCAGGCTACCGTGCCGCTATAGGTGATGTCAATCCCCAGATTGTAGCCGTTGTTGATGCCGCTGACGACCAGGTCCGGCTTCACGCCCAGCACGCCCGCCGCGGCCAGGGCCACGCAGTCGGTGGGGCTGCCGCTGCAGCTGTGCGCGAGCGTGCCGTCCGCCAGGGTGACAGGCGTCACACGCAGCGGCTTGTGCATGGTCTTGGCGTGGCTGGCCGCGCTACAGTTGCGTTCCGGGGCGAGTACGATCACCTCGGCAATCGCAGACAACTCGCGGCGCAGCGCCAGCAGGCCAGGGCTATGTACTCCGTCGTCGTTTGTCACCAGGATGGTGGGCATGGTCGTTCACTGAACCCTTCTGATTGGGCTATTCTGCTTTGGGCGGGCGCTTGCGCACATAGGCGCGCACCTCTTCGCTTTCGGCCTTGTTGCCGGCGCGGTCGTAGGCGATGACCTTGAACAGATGGCCTTCCAGGTAGACGCCGTTACTCGTGCGCACGGCCATAAAGCCGTCGCCAAACGTCAGGGCGCGCCCCGGCTGAATATCGGGGTCGTCGCTCTCAAACGCCAGCCAGTTCTCGGTCCCCGGCGCTTCGATCTGATCGATGTTGCGCATCACGATCGGCCAACGCTCGTTGTAGGGCGCCACCGTGCTGGTGGCGAAGCCCGTCGCATCGATGAAGTATTCCACCCGATCCACGGCCCACGTATCGTTGACGAGGACGTTGACGTTGATCTGCTCGTCCGTCTCCAGTTCGTAGAGCTGGTCCGCCCGCGGCTCGCTGATGATGACGGTGGGCGGCGTGTTGTCGATGGTGATGGGCGTGTTCCATACTTTCGGCCCATCGCCGCGGTTCACCGTCAGCCGCAGCGTATAGACGCCCTCCTCCAGCCCCGTCGCATCAAAGCTCTCCAGGAGACCGTTCTCTATGTCGCCGCTATGCTCCGACCCGATCGGCGTCCACTCCTGCGGATCCGTGCCGCGGCCGAACTCGAGCCGGAAGGGACCGCCGCGCGCGTTGCCCTTGATCTCGGTCACGCCGCCGATATAGCCGTTGAGCGTAGGCTGAATGATGGCGGCATCCGGGTCGTAATCTTCCAGCGAGACCACGCTCTCCTCTTGCGGCGGCTGGGCGATGCCGTTGTCGCGCACCCAGTCGACGGCTTCCTGCGGCAGGATCTCATACACGCGCGTCTCGCGCCGTTCCGGCGGCGTCAGCGGCGAGGCGAGCTTGCCCGTCTCGGTGTCAATTTCAAAGGCCTGCCAGATGTTATCGGATAGCGTCGGCTCGGTGCCGGCGACGAAGATCTCCGTGCGCTGGTTGCCGCCGGGGCAGCTCTCCGTGGGCAGCAGGCCGCTGGGCGTGCAGATGGCGCGCGAGGTCACGCCCGGCGGCTGTTCATACCACGCCGGCGGCATGTTATCCAGCGCCTTGCGCATCACCGCATTCCAGATCGGCGCCGCGCCGGAGAGGCCGGTCACGTTCTCCATCGACTCGTTGTCGGTGTTGCCCACCCACACGCCGACCGTCATCTGCGGCGTGAAGCCCATCGTCCAGTTGTCCTTCCAGCCGTTGGTCGTGCCCGTCTTGGCCCCGATCTTGCGGTCGGGCAGCGTCAACTCGGTGTTGGCCCCGAACGAAGGGGCGCGCGCCACGTCGTCGCTCATGATGTCCGCCATCAGATAAGCCACCTCGGCGCTGACCACGCGCTCCGCCTCCGGCTGCTTATACTCTTTGAGCACATTGCCGGCGGAATCGCGCACCTGCAACACGGAGACCGGATTGAGAGTTCGGAAGCCCTCGCGCCGCTCTTCCGGCAGCACCGGCTTGCCCACCATCACCCCGCCGTTGCCCAGCACGCTGTAGGCGTAGGTGTGGTCGAGCAGAGACACCTCGCCGCCGCCCAGCACCAGGCTCAGCCCATAGAAACTCAGCCCGCGGTCCAGGCCGTTGATGCCCAAGCGGTGCGCCGTGCGCAGCGCGTTGGCGACGCCCACCTGGTCCATGATGCGGATGGCCGGAATATTGTAGGAACGGGCCAAGGCATTGCGCAGCGATACGGGCCCATGATATTGCCGGTCATAGTTCTCGGGCCGGTAGTAGGCCCCGTCCGCCTGCGGGAAAGCCGTCGCCACGTCCATGACCATGCTGGCGGGCGTCATGCCTTGCTCCAGCGCGGTCAAATAGACATAGGGCTTAAAGCTGGACCCCGGCTGGCGCTCCGCCGTCGCCACGTTCACCTGCCCGTCGATCTCCTCGTTGTTATAGTCCAGCGAGCCGACCATCGCCAGGATTTCGCCGGTGTCATTCTTGATCACGGTCACGGCGGCATTGCTGGCGTTCTTGCCCTGCTCATCCAGCATGGCGACCTGCTCGCGCGCCACCTGTTCGGCATAGCGCTGCAAGTCCACGTCCAACGTCGTGTAGATCGTCAGCCCCTTCTTCCAAATGAAATAGGGGTCATCAGCGACGTTGAACTCCTTCTTCACCTGGTCCAACACATACAGCGCAAAGTGAGGCGCAGTCAAGATATCGAAGCGCTCCGTCACCGACTTGCGCAGGTTCAACGGCTCGGCGAAGGCGGCCTCGGCCTCTTGCGGCGTGATGTAGCCGGCATCGGCCATCGCCTGCAGGGTAATACCCTGGCGGCTTTTGGCATCCTCCGGCGCGTCGATGGGGTTGAGCGCCGGATACTGCGGGATGGCGGTCAGCATGGCGGCTTCAGCCAAGCCCAGCTCGGTGCTGCTCTTGCCGAAGTAGACCTGGCTGGCGGCTTCCACGCCATAGGCCAGGTTGCCATAGAAGTTGTTGTTCAGATACCACTCCAGGACCTTCTCCTTGGGGTAGCGCCGCGTCACTTCCAGCGCCAGGATCACTTCCTTGAGCTTGCGCGCGTAGCTCTGCTGGGCGCGCTCTTCCGCCGGGATTACCACGTTCTTGATCAGTTGCTGCGTGATCGACGAGCCGCCCTGCACGGCGCCGCCCTGCAAGTTGGAGACGAACGCACGGAAAAGGCCGCGCACGTTGATGCCCGGGTGCTCCCAGAAGTTGCGGTCTTCGTTGGCTACCGCCGCCTTCGCCACCCAGGGCGACATCTCCGCCAGCGGCACGTAGGTGCGGTCACCGCGAAACGGGCGCGGGTCTACGCTCTCGTATAGCAAATATTCGCCCGTATGATCATAGATGCGCACCGTCTCGAACTCGTCCTGCTCAGTCTCGAGAATACTGGCGTCCGGCAATTGCGCGGCATAGGTGTTGTAGATGCCGACCACCGCGGCCACAGCCGTGCCCGCCACCAACGCAAAGGTCAAGAACGCCGCCAAGAAGACCGCGGTCACGCTTTGGCCGACCCACATCCACGGGCGCGGGCGGTTCACCCGCTCGCGCAGTCGCTTGCGCCGCGTGATCAGCACCCGGTCATGACGATCCAAATGTTGCATCGAATTCGCATCCTCACGTGCGCAAGTACGAGTACACGGGTATGCCTACGCACTCCCTCGCACGACAAAGCTGCACGCAACGCGCAGCACGCTATCCTAACATGGCCCGCCCGGCCTCACCAAGCACACAGGCAGCAAATCCTGTCTGCGCTTCAGCCGGCAAGTCATGCGACCTTCTCTACGACCAACAGGTGGCTGATGCCGAACATCTGGCCTGGCGTACGTTCCAGGGCGTAGGTGACCCCGCGCACCGCCTTGCCCAGCGCGGGCGAGCGCAGCGCGATGTTGTCATAGCCGGGGAAGATGCGCCCATGATGCACCACCCGCACCGGCAAGCCGATGAAGAGCGAACGCAAGCCTTCCGCCGTATAGGCGCGCACGTGCGGGGCCAGCCGGTCGCGCAGCGCGTC
>JBBSBO010000155.1:0-6299 GCA_038251215.1 Caldilineales bacterium | reverse complement strand
GACACCGGCTGTGAACGATACCGCAAGCGGCTCGATCGCGCAAAGTTCGCGGCGCTAGGCGGCAGGCGACTCTATGGGCGACTCGATAGGCGGCTCTGTGCGCAGGACCGGCCCGTCCATACACAGCAATGCGCCATCATGTTCACATGCCCCGCAGATGCCGATGCCGCAGCGCATGTAGGCTTCCCAGCTTAGTTGGCACGGTACGCCATAGCGACGGCCCAACTGCGCCAGCGCGGCGAGCATGCCGTGCGGGCCGCAGGCGTAGATGCCGTCCGCCTCGCCCGCCTCCAGCAGCGGCTGCACGAGGTCGGTGACCAGCCCGCGCAGGCCGCTGGAGCCGTCCTCGCTGGCGATAGCGAGGCTGTGGAGCGTCAAGGCCGGCTGCTTGGCAGAGAGGGCGCGAAACTCCTCGGCATAGAGGATGTCCGCGCCCGTGCGCACGCCGATCAGCGCGGCAATGGCGGCGCGATGTCCCCTTTGGCTGCGCGCCAGCCACAGCAGCGGCGCCACGCCATAGCCGCCGCCCACGAGCAGCAGGCGGCGCTGATCAGGCGGCACGTCGAAGCCGCGGCCAAACGGCCCGCGCAGCCACAGCTTGTCGCCGACCTGCAACTCATGCAGCAGACGCGTGGTCGGGCCGACCGCGGTGATCATCAGCGTGACGGGGTCGGCGCTGACCAGCGAGAAGGGCTTCTCGTCGAAGCGCGGCAGCCAGGCCATCACAAACTGGCCCGGGGTCGCCTCCAGGCGCGCGTCGAAGACAAAGGTCTTGGTGCGGTAATTGTCCTGGCGCACGTCGACAATCGTAGCGGCGGTGGGCAGGGTCTTGCGAATGTGGGTCATGGTCATCTTGGCAGGTCTCGGTCTGTCTAGGCGGGTGGGCGCGCGGCCACGAGGATCAGGGTATGCGGGATGTTGCGCAGGCCGGCAAGGGCGCCGTCGCAGGGAAAAAGCTCGTCGAGCAAGTCTGGCGGCGCGGGCGGTTCGAGCAGGCGCTGCACGGCAAAGCCCGCTTCGTGTAGTAGATCGACCCAGGCAGAGACGGGCCGCTCGAGTGTGCGCATCGTCGCGCCCGTATCGGCAAAGGGCCACGGTCGCGGGGCGGCGTCAAAATAACTCTGCGCGGGATAGCTGGTCAACTCCTGGTTTTCGGCGTCATAGAAGCAGCCGCGAAAGGGGTGGTCCAGGCTGATCACCAGGCGTCCCTGGGGACGCAGCACGCGCCTGCAGTTGTGCAGGCTTTGCGCGACCGCTGCGATGTAGGGAAAGACGCTCACCGCCAGGATCAGGTCGACAGACGCGTCGCCCACCTGGCTGAGCGCGGCGGCGTCGTCCAGGACAAAGTCGACCTCCACGCTGTGACGCGCCGCCGTGGCGCGCGCCGCCTCAATCTGCTGTGCACTGAAATCCAGGCCAATCACCGTGGCGTCGCGCCGCGCTAGGTGGACAGCGTTGTGCCCGCCGCCGCAGCCCAGGTCGAGCACGCGCAGCCCATCCAGCGGGCCGAGCAGCGCCAGCTCTTCTTCATCCGGCGCAATGGGGCCATAGCTGACGTGCGCGCCAAGCTCCTCGCTGGTCGTCCCGCGCAGCGTGTTGTACGCCGCGCTGACGCGGTCCCAGGCGCGCTGCATATCGAAATGTTCAGACTGCGCGGGTTGCTCCGCCATCTGCTCGGCTCGTTCCAGGTCAGTCATCCAGGCCCTTCGCTCGCGGCAATTCAACCGTTTCGCCAGCCATGATACACTACAAGCGCCGGTTAACCGAGCATGGCAAGCTCGCGAACGAGAGAGCGAACGACAGAGCCTATTGGCAGAGCCGATTGACAGATAGGAAAGGACGGACAAAGTGTACATCGTACACGTCTTTGTGCATGTGAAAGATGGGCAGATCGACGCGTTTAAGGCGGCGACGGTGGAGAACGCGCGCAACAGCGTGCAGGAAGCCGGTGTGGCGCGCTTCGACGTGGTCCAGCAGCTGGACGACTCGGCCCGCTTTGTGCTGGTGGAAGCCTATCGCCGCGAGGCGGACGTTGCACGCCATAGGGAGACCGCGCACTACCAAGTTTGGCGCGACACGGTGGCGGAGATGATGGCGGAGCCGCGCAGCAGCGTCAAGTATGACAACGTCTTTCCCGACGCCGAAGGGTGGGGTTGATTATGCTCAACTTTGAATTCTCCACGGCGGGCCGCATTGTTTTTGGCGCGGGCGCGCAGCGACAAGTCGCGCAGATTGCGCAGGGCTTGGGCACGCGCGCGTTTGTGCTCGTCGACGTAGCGCCGGAACGGGCGCAGTCGATTCTCGATGGCCTCGCCACGGCGGGAATGCCCACGGCGGTCTATGCCGTGTCCGGCGAACCGAGCGTCGACAGTGTGATGCAGGGCGTCGACGAGGCAAGGGCGGCGGGCGCGGACGTGATCATTGCCGTAGGCGGCGGCAGCGTAATCGACACGGGCAAGGCGGTCGCCGCACTGCTGGCTAACCACGGGCCGATCCTAGACTACCTAGAGGTCGTGGGCCTGGGCAAGCCGCTGTCCGCGCCCTCCGTGCCGCTGATCGCCGTGCCCACGACAGCCGGCACCGGAGCCGAAGTCACGCGCAATGCCGTGATCAAGGTGCCCGCCGCGCGCGTGAAGGTAAGCCTGCGCAGCGCCACGATGATGCCTGCGGTGGCGCTGGTCGACCCGGAGTTGACCATGACCATGCCGCCTGCCGTCACCGCCAGCACAGGGCTGGATGCGCTGACGCAGTGCATCGAGCCATATGTCTCGGCGCAGTCGAACCCGCTGACCGACGGCATCGCGCGCGAGGGCATGCGGCGCGCCGCGACCTCGCTGCGCCGCGCCTATGAAGACGGCGGCGATCTAGCGGCGCGCACGGACATGGCGCTGGCGAGCCTCTTCGGCGGCCTGGCGTTGGCCAATGCCAAGCTGGGCGCGGTGCATGGCTTCGCCGGCGTGATGGGCGGCATGTATCCGGTTCCACACGGCGTCGTTTGCGCCAGCTTGTTGCCCTTTGTGATGGAAATCAACGTAGCCGCGCTGCACAGCCGCGAGCCGGATTCGCCCCTGCTGCCGCGTTTTGCCGAGGTGGCGCAGCTTGTGACGGGCGATTCGAGCGCCACCGCCGCTGATGGCGTCACCTGGATTCAGGAGCTGTGCAACGCGCTGGCGATGCCGGGCCTGGCCCAATTCGGTCTGCGCGAGGAGGACTTCGACGAGATCATCGCCAACAGCCAACGCGCCAGCAGCATGCGCGGCAACCCGCTCAAGCTGACCGACGAGGAACTGGCGGCGATCCTGCATCGGGCGATGTAAGCACGCCATCAGGCCACAAAAAAGCGACTTGGTGGTGTTTGCCGCCTGTGCTAGAATTGCCCGGACGTAGCCAAAGCCTTGCGCGCAACCACAACACGCAGCCACAACGAACGCCGGCAATGCAGCAAACCCTAGCCACGACGCCATCAAAACCGAACTGGATTCGCTGGGCGACCACGGCGGTCGCCGTCGTCTTTGTCATTCTGCTGCTGGCGCCGAACGTACGCCAGATGTCCTTTAACGTTTGGCTTGGCGCGCTCGCCGCCGGGCTTGGTTTCGGCTTTGTGGCGATGGGCGTCTACCTCAGCTTCCGGGTGTTGGACTTCCCGGACTTGACGATCGACGGCAGCTTTCCGCTGGGCGCGGCGATCTGCGCCACGCTGATCATCGCCGGGGTCAACCCTTACCTCGCGCTCGTGGTCAGCGCCGCCGGCGGCGCGCTCGCCGGCACAGCCACCGCGCTGATCGCCACGCGACTGCGCATCCACAGCCTCCTGGCCTCGATCCTCGTCACGACCGGCCTGATCAGCGTGAATTTGCGCATCATGGGCCGCTCGAACACGCCGCTACTCAACACCGACTCGATCTTCACGCCCTTCGCCGCGCCCTTCCGCCGGCTGATGCTGGACCTGGGCGGCGATACCCTGGCGAAGATGTCCAACAATATCCTCGCTATTCTTCTCTTTGGGCTGCTCGCCCTTGTGCTGAAGGTCTGTCTGGACTGGTTTATGCGCACGGAGATCGGCCTGGCGATGCGCGCCACGGGCGACAACGCGCAGATGGTGCGCGCGCTCGGCGCCAATACGGACAACATGATCGTCCTCGGCCTGGCGATCAGCAACGGGCTGGTCGGTCTGTCCGGCGCGCTGATGGCGCAGTACCAGGGTTTTGCAGATGTCAACATGGGCATCGGCCTGATCATCGCCGGTCTGGCGGCTGTCATTTTGGGTGAGACGCTCTTTCACCCCATGCATTTCCATGCCGCCACGCGCGCCGTGATCCTGGGCATGATCCTCTATCGCGTGGCTATTGCGGCCGCGCTGACGATTTTGGCGCCGCTGCCGGGCGGCGGCAAGTTCTCGATTGAAGCACAAGACGTCAAGTTGGCGACGGCGCTGCTCGTGCTCGTTGCCTTGTGGTTTACGCACATCCAAAAGCGACGGGCGTGAGTTTGCGCTGCGCGCATGCCGTAGATTTCCAACTCGCTTGACCGGCTGGGCCAACCAATGCTGCGTATAGAGAATCTACATCAGATATTCCATCAGGGCGAAGTCAACGAGGTGCGCGCCCTGCGCGGCCTCAACCTGCATATGCCTGCGGGCCAATTCGTCACGCTGATCGTCAGCAACGGCGCGGGCAAGTCCACGCTGTTCAACTCCATTGCCGGCGTACACCTGCCTACGCAGGGCCGCATTCTGATCAACGGCGCCGACGTAAGCCGCGCGTCCGAACACCGGCGCGCGGCGCTGATCGGGCGCGTCTTTCAGAACCCGCTGATGGGTACGGCTGCGGGCATGTCCATCGCCCAGAATTTGACGCTGGCTCTGTTGCGCGGGCAACGGCACAGACTGCGCCGCGGCGTGTCGCCGGCGCGCGAACGGGAATTTGCCAAACTGCTGGAGCCGCTCGAACTCGGCCTGGAGAAGCGCCTAGATGCACGCGTGGCGCTCCTCAGCGGGGGCCAACGCCAGGCCTTGACGCTGCTCATGGCGAGCATGACGCGGCCGAAGCTGCTGCTGCTCGACGAGCATACGGCCGCGCTCGACCCCGCCACCGGCGAGAAGATCATGTCGTTGACCAAAGAGATCGTGCAGAGCCAGAACCTTACGACGCTTATGATCACACACAACATGCATCAGGCGCTCACGACCGGCGACCGCACCTTGATGATGGACAACGGCCAAATCGTCTTGGACCTCACGGCGGAGGAGCAGAAGGACATGACTGTGCAGGACTTGGTGGACATGTTCGCGCGCGTGCGTCACAAGGAATTGGCCGACGATGAGCTGCTTCTGATCTGACCGTTTGCGCGGGCGGACTTTGCGGATGCCGGGCGTCGGGAGCGGTTCTCGTGCGCGGCAAGGAAGAATGATGAAGAGCACGGCGGGTTCGGCAGGGCGATAGAGTGACGCTACACTACAGAGGAAACGACAAAGGAGAAGGGCAATGAAGACGAAGCAAATGAAGGGCAAATTGTGGCTGCGCTGGATGGTGGCGTTGGCGGTCGTTGTATTATTGGCTGCCTGCGCTGCGCCGGCCGCGCCGCAAGGCGCCGTTGAGGAAGCGGCCCCGGCGGAGGCAGCTCCAGCCGAAGCTGCCGCGACGGAAGCGCCCGCCGAGGAAGCCGCGCCGGCGGAAGCCGCTGTGCCCGCGGGGGACTTGCCCATAGTAGGCATGTCGACGCTGGTGAGCCACCCGGCCCTAGACGCTGAACAGCAGGGCGTGAAGGATGCGCTGGCGGCGGCTGGATACATTGACGGCGAGACGGTGATCATCGAGGAGGCCAACGCCGAAGGCGACATCCCCACGCTGACGACCATTGCCCAGAAGTATGTGGACGAGGACGTGGATGTGATCATCGCCACGAGTACGCCGGCCCTGCAGGCGGCCTACAATGTCACCAAGGACGCGGGCGCGCCGCCCATCGTCTTCAATGCTATCACCAGCCCTTATGCTGCGGGCGTCGCCGCGGCGGCGGACGACCACCCCGCCTGGGTGATCGGCACGCAGGCGCTGGCTCCGGTGGAAGACGCGCTGGCGCTGATCCAGCAACTCTTGCCGGATACAAAGGTGGTGGGTTATATCTACAACCCGGCTGAGGCGAATTCGGTGGTCAACACCGAGATTGCGACGCCGGAAGCGGAGAAGCTTGGCCTGCAACTGGAGATCGCGACCGTGAGCAACAGCAGCGAGATCCAGACCGCCGCCGAAGCGCTGCTGGCGCGCGGCATCGAGGTCTTCTTCGTCAGCACCGACAACACG
>JBBSBO010000154.1:0-6335 GCA_038251215.1 Caldilineales bacterium | reverse complement strand
CTCCTCGAACGCCGGCAGCAGCTTCTGCGCGTCCAGCCGATAGGCGCTTTCTCCCTCCGGCACGGCGATCTGATCCAGCTGCGCTTTGAGGATGGGCGTCACGCGCGCCGGGTCGAGAATCTGCAAGAGCCGGTCGGCGTCGACGCGCAACACAGGCGTGCGCGCCGGCATTGCCGCCCCATAGTCGCCGGCCTGCCCGAATAGATAGGCGCCCAGCGGATTGATGCGGAAGAACAACAGGCCATCGTAGATGCTGTAATAGTCGTCGTCGAAATCGGCATAGGGAGATGCTTGATACTCGACCTCGGTGGGCGGCAGATAGGCGATGTCCAGCGCGCCGATGGCGGCCAGATATTCCCACAGCACGGCATTGATGTACAGCCCATTGATCAGCAGCCACATATTTTCGCTGTTCGCCCACGCCTCGTAATAGTCGCCGCTCTTGTAGCGATAGCCGATATAGAGCTTCTCAATCCCGCCTTCCTCGACGTCGAAATCGAAATGCCAGATCTTCAGCGCGCGATAGAAGTCCTCGAGATCGATCCACACATCCGTAGGACACCAAGAGAGCGCCTCCACAATGTGCTCGCGGCGCATACCGGGCTTGGTGAAACGGATGCCGCGCGAGCGCAGCCCACGGATGGCGTCAATGCGCGTAATCTCGTCGAACGGCCCCTCTTTCGTCCACGTCTCGAACGCCTCCAAGAGCTGTTCCGGCTCCTGGCCGGCGAGGTAGGCGCGCCCCAACTCCGTCAAGGAGCCGTACCCCTTGAGCAGCCCCGCGCCGAGGGCAAAGGTCGTCAAGCCAAAAGGCCGGATGCTATCCTCGTACTTCCACTTGACCTCGGGTTTGGCGCTCTCGCGTTCGAGCTTGAGTGCAGCCCTGGCGCTCACGTAACGCTCCGCAACCAGATCGGCGGGGCTGAGGAAGTCGCCGTCCAGCAGGCTCTCGAGCAATGTCGTCCCGCTCCCAGGCGTCAGCTTATCGCTCGTCGAACTAAACTTGACGGCGCGCTGCTCCACCAATTGCAGCAAGAGCAGCAGATCGTGCCGTCCGGCCTTTTCCGTCTCCGCCACCCGCACCTTGTCCACCCAATCCGCGCCGGCCGGCAAGGCGGCAGACAGCTCCTCCACCCCCGTGACCTGAAAGCGATCCGGCGGCGGGACCAGGTCGGCCAGCCCGGGCATCAGCTCCGGCAAAATTTGCCCGTGCTGAATGATCAAGTCCAACAGGATCGGCGATTGTAAATAATACCAAGCCGAGCTTTTTGGCCGTTCGGGCAACCTGCCATACTGGGCAATAAAGGCGTCGGCCACCAACACGCCGCCGTTGTGATAGGCCGAAGCCACGGCCTTGCGCGAGAGATCGTCCATCGCCTGCCAGATCTGCGCCAAAGCCTGCGGGTTGAGCAGCGTATCCGCCAGGTAGTTCGCCCGCTGTTGTTTGAGCGTGGTCTTGGGCGGCAGCGGCGCGAAGGCTGTACATAGTTTGATGAAGGTGGTCAACTGGTCGTTGGTATAGTTCTCGTAAAAGAGTTGTTGCAGGCTCATGCGTCTTCCTCTCCTGCTTCCGGTTTTGCTTCGGCATCCAAGTCCACGTCCTGCTCTGCATCGGCGTCTGCGCCGGCATCTGTCCCGGCATCTACACCGTCGCCGGCGAACGCCACGCGCAGCGCCGCGCGCGTCATCTCATCGTAGACCGGCCCCAGGGCCGCCTCCAAATTCTGCGCAAAGGCGGGCGGCCCCAAGCGGCGCAGAACCGGATAGGCTTGCGCCGGAGCCTGAATGGCGGTCGGGAAATGCTCCAAAGCATGCCCCATCTGCCAGAAGGTCGCCAGCATTTCTGCCAGAGGCGGGGCCGCCTCAATCCCTTCGATCCCCTCGACCGCCTCGTAAGAGCCGGCGCTCTCGGCGACGCTCGGCGCGGCCGGCGCCTGCGTCTGCCGGTGCGTGCGCAGCGCCGCCATGATCTGCTCCTGACTGCGCCCGCGCAGACGAAAGATCAGGAAAGGGTCTTCGTCAAACTGTTCGCCCAAAATGTAGTGGACGGCGGCCACATGCTTGCAAGGATTGGCCCAGTCCGGGCAAGAGCAGTCGGTTTCCAACTCGGCGCTCGAGTCGGGCAGCAGCGACACGCCCGCCGCGGCAAAGGCTTCTTCGATCTCGTGTGGCATTTCGCCGGCCAAAAGCTGCGCGGCGAAAAGCGCCCGCTCCGACAAAGCTGCGAGCACGGCGTCCCATTGCGCGTCGCTCAGCGGCTGCAAGCGGATAGTCACCCGGTATGGCTGCGCGCGCGAGCCTTGCACACGCGCATGGATGCCCCCTTTGCTTTCCGCGATAGACAGCACCTGCCCGCCGCGCGCATAGGCGCGCCCGCGCCGCAAGCGGCCGGCGTTGGTGATCTTCTCCAGGCTCTTGATCCAACGCTCCGCCCACCAGTGTTCGACAAACTGGCCCCGTTGGCTGCGCGCCGGAATGCCCTCGTCTGTCTTGCGCGGCTTGCTTGGCTTATAGAACCCGTAATCGTCCATGCTTCAGCCCCCGCTCCCTCTCCCCACACGCCCTCACTCGACCAGATCGCGCCGCAGCGCGACCAGCCGGCGCAGGTCGCCGGTCGACAGTTCCGTGAGCCAGTTTTCGCCGCTGCCTAGGATATTCTCGGCCAATGCCTGCTTGCTTTCGATCATGGCGTCGATTTTCTCTTCCAGCGTGCCGACACAAACAAATTTATGCACCTGGACATTGCGCTTTTGCCCAATGCGAAAGGCGCGGTCGGTCGCCTGGTTTTCCACAGCCGGGTTCCACCAGCGGTCAAAGTGAAAGACATGGTTGGCGCGCGTCAGATTCAGGCCTGTCCCGCCTGCTTTGAGCGACAGGATGAAGATGGGCGGGCCGTTCGCCTCCTCTTGGAAGCGCTCGACCATGGCGGCGCGTTGACGGGCCGGCACGCCGCCATGCAAAAAGAGCGTCTGGCTGCCCAATCTCATCTGGAGAAACGTGCGCAGCAGGCGTCCCATCTCGGCGAACTGGGTAAAAATGAGCGCCCGGTCGCCCGCCGCCAGCAGCTCTTCCATCAGCTCGACGAGGCGCGCCAGCTTGCCGCTGCGCTGTTCGTCTGCATCGGGCAGATAGCCGTCGCCGATCTGATGCAGAAATTGCGCGGGGTGATTGCAGATCTGCTTCAGTTTCATCAGCATCGCCAGCACCAGCCCGCGCCGCTGCAAGTCCTCCGCCTGCGCAATCACGCGCAGCGCGTCTTGCACCACGGCCTCGTACAGCGTAGCCTGCTCTTCGCTCAAGAAGCAATAGGTTTTCGTCTCTTGCTTCTCCGGCAAATCCTGGATAACTGTCGGGTCGGTCTTGACCCGGCGCAGAATGAACGGCGTCGTCAAGCGACGCAACTGCTGCGCCGCCGCGGCGTCGTCATCGCGTTCAATCGGCAGCGCAAAACGGCGGCGAAAGCTTTGCTGCGACCCCAAAAAGCCCGGGTTGAGAAAGTTCAGGATCGACCACAGTTCCGACAAACGATTTTCCACCGGCGTTCCCGTGAGGGCAAGCCGGTAGCGCGCGGACAAGCGCCGGATCGTCTGCGCCTGTTTGGTGGCGGCGTTCTTGATATTCTGCGCCTCGTCCAGGATTACGCTAAACCACTCCTGCTGTTGCAGAACCTCTGCATCGCGGCGCACCAGCGCGTAGCTCGTCACCACCATGTCCACCCGTCGCGCTTCTTCCAGCAGGGCATCGCCCTGCAGCCGGTCGATGCCTTGGTGTACGAGCAAGGTCAAGTCCGGCGTGAAGCGCGCCGCCTCTTGCGCCCAGTTCAACACCACCGACGTCGGACAGATGAGCAAGGTTGGCGCAGGCAGGCCTCCCTGCTCTTGTTTGAGGTGCAACAGCAGCGACAGTGTCTGTATCGTCTTGCCCAAGCCCATATCGTCGGCCAAACAGGCGCCGATGCACCAACGCCACTGAAAATTGAGCCAGGAATAGCCATAGTGTTGATACGGGCGCAGTTGCGTCTGCAAACCGGCCGGGACGGGCAGCAAAGCCAGAGTCTCTTGGCGCGTAAACTGCTGCATCCAGTTGTGCAGCCAACCCTCGAACGCTACTTCGTCCACCGGCAAGCCATTGACCTGTTCGGCCGTCATCCCCAGTTGTAGCGCGTCCAACAGATTGGCGTCGCCTTGCCGGTCGCTCTTCTCCCAAAAGCGAATCGCCGCCTCGATTTGATCGGGGTCGAGCCGCACCCACTGGCCGCGCACCTGCACCAACGGCGTCTTGAGCGCCACTATCGCCTCGAACTCCTGGTGCGAGAGCGTTTCCCCGCCCAGCGAAATCTCCCAGCGATAGTTGACCAAGTTCTCAAGGCTGACCAAGCCCGCCGCAACGCCGTTGCCGGCGCCTTCCTGGCCGCGCACGCGCATGCGCGCTCCCAAGCGTGTCTCGGGCCGATTCCACCACGGCGGGGCGAGTACGCCGAAGCCACTCTCCTCCAGGGTGGGCGCCGCCTCGCGCAGAAAAGCATAGGCCTCTTGATTGGAAAAGTGCGCGGCCAGCGGCTGTTGCTCATGCAGGCTGTGACGCACCGGCGCAAAGAGACGGGCCGCGAAGCCCAAGCCGGTCAGCAATATCTCCTGCGCGTGCTCCATCCGGCGCCCCAGCGCGGCGATCACGGCGCTGTGTGTGCGCCATACCTCTTCCGCCGGCACCAGCAAGCTGGGGTCCTCACGCGCCTGCAGCAGGTAGTGAAGTGACCATCCCTGGCCGGATACGCCGGCTTCCGACTGGGCGGGGGGGTCCAAGCGAAAGACCACGCGCAGGCGTTGATCGCCAGCGGCAAAGAGACTGCGCAGCCAGGCCTGGTGGCCGGCTTGCAGCCGTTCCAACTGGGCGGGCGCAGCGTGGATGCGTGCGTCGTCGCGCAGCAGCGCGTACAGCCACTCCTGCGCCGTTGACGGTTCCGCAAGGCTCGGCGCCGCCGCCTGGCCCCATTGCCGCGCCAACGCATCGGTCATTTCCTCCAAAAAACTCATCAACAAGCCCTGCGCGTCAGGGGCGTGATTCAGTTCGTCCTCTTGGCGGCTTTTCGAGGGTTTGCGGGCAGTCCATTGGGCGCGGCACACAGGCGGCATCGCCTTGCGCAGCTGCGCCAAGCGCGGCGCATCGCGCGGGCCATCCGTCACCGGACGCCAACGCGCGGCTGTCGACGAATGGCCTTGGTTGCCTTCCTGCACCAACCCTGGCAGAACTTTCTGCTGGGCGATCAGCTCCAGCACCAGGCGGGAGGCGGTTTGCCAGAAGCGAACCTCCTCGCCCACGCGTAGGTCGGGCGTCAGCTCGGCGTCGCCGGGCAAGCTCTGCAAGATCGAGAGCGCGCCGACCGGGTCTAGGGCGCAGGCGGGGATCTGCCACGGCGCCAGGAGGGGATCGCCGGCGCGGGAGAAGTCCCATTCGTGGATTAAGCGCGGCGACGGCAGCGGCCCAAGCTTGCCCGCCGGCAGGAGCAGCACAATGGAACTGCCAGCGTATCGCGCAGGCGTAAACCCGCTCGGCGCGGCGACACGCTCCAGTAGCAGCCGCACGGCTGGAGCCGCCGCCGCAAAGGGATGGGCGAGCGCCTTGCGCGTGCGCAGGTTGTGCCGAACAGGTTGCGGCGCGTCCGAAGTTTCCGCCCAAAACAGAAACACGCCGCGCGTAGACTCATGATCGGGTGGTTGCCAATGGGCGTGCAAAACAAACATGACGTCTTGACTTTCTCTTCATCCCCGCAGAAACGTTGTGCCTGCACGCAATCCTACACGATGCCGCCGGATGATTCAACCGACCGGCCACGCGATCCTAGCCCTGCACCCACCCCCGCACAAAATCGCGGCAGCCGTCCACCTGATCCTCGCGCAGGCCGTGCAGCAGGATCGGGCCGGTGAAGCCCGCCGCCTGTAGCAGACCGATGTAATGCCCATAGTCCAACAGCCCCTGCCCCGCCGCCAGGTGACCGGCCGCGCCGTCGCGGTCCAGGTCCTTGGCGTGGGCGAGTACGATGTCGTCCCCCAGCAGGTCAATCGCCGTGCTCAGCATCTCGTGCATGGCGGGCAGCTCGCCCTGGTGGAAGATGTTCGCCCCGTCGAAGACGACCTTCAGGTGCGCCGACCCCACTTCGTCCAGCAGTCGCCGCGCCTTCTGCGCCGAGTCGACCACGTTGGCGACCTCCGGCTCGAAGGCGATGATCACGTCGTGCGCCTCCGCCAGGGCCGCGGCCTCGAGCATCGCCGCGCGCACGTCCGCCCAGGCGTCCGCCGCATCGTTGGCGGGGTGGCGACGCCACATGTTGTGCGGGT